>JBHIVS010000124.1:0-7321 GCA_041987885.1 Pseudobdellovibrionaceae bacterium
GGAAGTGGTTGATATTCTTCTATGACCGACTGAACTTTTTTTACTTCAAAATCCGGTGTTGTGGTGGCTTTGCCTAGTACTAAACCTTGTACTAAACGACCACCACGCCCTAGTGGGATTTCAACTAGTTGGCCTCTTTGCAGAGGGAGATCGGATGCATAGGTTAATGCATCCATTAAAGGTGCATCAGCCGCAATCATCCATAAGTTCTCTGGCATTATCTGAACCTCTTGTAGAACTCCGAAATCATTTCTTTGGCAGGATGATTATTCAAGGACTCCCAGTTGGTAGCAGTATCTAAGCTAGATATTTGTTTTGCAGATGTTTGTGGACGAGAAGAAGCACTTAAAAGTTTAATCTCCACAGAGTGTTTATCCCATCTGACCATGCGGCTCTTTGGATAAGAAAGATTTTTACTAAAACTGCTATAGTCGTTTGCTGTTACTTCAGCTTGGCTAGGTAAGCGGAGTTTGCGGATTAAAAATTGATCTTGTTCTACCCAAAGTCCTGGATACATTTCTTCTTTATCAGTGGGAGTTGGAACGCCTAACGCATAAGTCACGACACCTTGAGATCTTCCGAAGCGAACCCAGCTTTCAGGAGTATGCTTGATATCGACGGAGTTTTTAGGGAGGGCCTTTTTTTGCATAGCTCCTGAGGGAATAATTTTTAATTGTGTCAGCAAGTTTGCTAATGCATCAGAGTTTCGTGCATTAAAATATCTTTCTAGGAACTCAACAGATGTATGCTCGGTTTTTTTTGATTTATCGAGCATAAAGTTTTTTTGACCATTTAAATAAATATTTTGTAAGTGAAATGTTTGTCCATTTTCCATCGTCGCAGAAACAGTTAAACGCATTGAGCGATCGTTTTCAATCAGCCACGTTTCTTTGACCGTTAAAGGCATATCGGCATGTTGGAATGTAACTTCTTGCTCAATAGCGTAAATACCACTTCCGGCATTTTCAGAAACTTTGTCTAAAATGATTCTAGTCGGAAGAATATATCCAAATGCTATAGCTGGAGAGAGAATGGAAAGTACTAAGCTAGCAATAATTTTATTCATGACAAAGCCTCTTTTAAATTTTCTCAACAAGTTCTTTGAGATATTGTTTTAAATCTTTTCCAATCTCTGAAGATTGCAAAGCCAATTCAATATTAGCTTGAAGATATCCTAATTTGTCGCCAGCGTCGAAACGTTTTGCTGTAAATGTCATGGCATTAAGACCTTTAGTTGAACAGAGGTCTCTCATAGAATCTGTGAGTTGGATTTCGCCATTTAATGAAGGTCCGGCATTTTTTAAAATATCCATAATTGAGTTGTCGAAAGCATATCGACCAGGCAATGCCCAGCGGCTTGAGGTTTGGCTAGGCTTTGGTTTTTCAATAAGAGAATTTACTTTATAACAATTTGGATGTGCAGAAGCAGTCACCTCAGCAATGCCGTACTTAGAAACATTTTGCTCACTGACTTCCATAATTGAAATCGTAGAAACTCCTGTCTCATTAAATGCATTTACCAGTTGAGAGGTCACATTGGGTTCGTTATTAAATCCCATGGTGATTTCGTCGCCGAGTAAAACGGCAAAAGGGTCTTTACCAATGATTGGTAAGCCCTGAAGGACGGCATGACCTAAACCTAAGGCTTGCTTTTGACGGATACTAATAATGTTGGCTTTGTCTCGAATACTAGTCACTCGAGAAATAAGGTGTTCTTTGCCGTCTTTTGCTAGTTTGTCTTCAAGCTCATAGGATGTATCGAAAAAATCTTCGATTGCATGCTTGCCTCGACCTGCGATGAGTACAATGTCTTCAATACCCGCAGCAACCGCTTCTTCGACGACGTAAAGAATAATGGGTGCGTCCACGATCGTTAACATTTCTTTAGGAACAGTCTTTGTGGCAGGTAAAAAGCGAGTTCCTAGTCCAGCAGCGGGTATAATGGCTTTTTTAATTTTTGACATGGGATGTAAGGTCTCAAACGTTTCAAAATTAGACAAGTCTTAACAAGTTATGTCTCAGGCTGAAAACCTTGAAATATTCTTTAAATGTGCCGAAACGGACTATGGTATCTTAGTAGTTAGGGGAGTTATCATGAAAGTGCCACGAAAAATGTCGATCTTTAGATCGGTTGGCGGAGTGCTGGGCATGTTATTGCTGACAGTATCCTTCCAGAATTGCGGAAAAGCGGGCTTTGATACTGAGTTATCCAGTACAGATGAATCTTCTTCTGATCTTGCTTTGACGAATAAATATGGCTCTAACTACGCAACTAAAGTAGCCAATATTCCATTTGCGTATGAGGCTACGTTTGACACTATTTCTTTTAATTCATGTGCTTATTCTCAATTACCAGCGAGTTCAAAAAAAGGTGGCTTCTATACTATTAAGGCTGGGGCTTATACCAATAAGGGCGGTTTGAAAATCAATGACGATTTTTTTCAATACATGAAGGACAACTTCGGACCTGTTTATCCAAATACGGAAATTACAAGAGATGAAATGAAGGAATATTTATCGGACTCTCCGGTTAATAAAGATACTCAATTAATTTTGGGTATGCGCAGTGCTTCGAATTTTTTAAGTGGCTATGAAAAAATTAAATCTTCTGATAACGAGGCGGCCGGTCTACCGTTATTGTCAACTTTAGCAACGGCAGAGATTTTAGAAACTGCACTTAATCAAAGAGTTTATAATTCATATCTATCAACAGGCGGTGGTGATGGTGTTTATGAATCCTATTTCCCATTCTCAACAGAATTAAAAAACTTTGAAATGGACATGTTGTGGAACTCTGCTCCTGCAACGGTTGATACGATTATGGATTCTTTTAGCTCTATGCGTATGATTTTAGCTTATAGTGTAAAAGATAGTATTGCTTTTGACGTTCTTAATCCAGATACGGGATCAAGTTTGAATTCAATCTCTAAGGCTTATGGGCGCGCCTATAAGTTATCTTTTGCAGCTCCTTATAAAGCAGGTGCGCATTTAGGGAATCCACGCACGACTTTGTCGGCGGTGCAAGAGTATGATTTACTAAAAAGCTCGACAGCTACGGGCACTTGGACTTGTGATGCAAAAAAGAAATTAATGATCATGAGATGGCAAGATGTAGAGAAAACTCCAGCACTTTGTCCGCCGATGACGGCGGCAGAAATGTTGGCTAATCGTGCAGCATTAGCTGTAGTTCGCAGACATTTGCCCGCTGATAAGTGGGACGTAAATTTAGCCGTTAGCCAGCCGTGTGCAGTTCCTAAAGAGGGCGTGTCTTGCTATAATGAAAGTTCAATTGTTAATACAATTAGCAATGTCGATAATCCAAATAAAGTTGATTATTCTTTGACTATGGAATGCTTTCAAGACAATGCCAATATTACCTATAGCGGAGGTACAAGACCAAATCCGCTATGTGCGAAATTTATTAGCTTTTGTGAGAGGAATTAATACTGAGCAACTTTTTGAGCCAAGGCTCTTTCCATATGTGATGGATAAGGTTTGATGTAATTAAGGGGGTTTACCATAACTCCCTTTTTCTTTACCGCAAAGTGCAAGTGGGCTCGTGTGCAGTATCCTGTGCATCCAATCTCACCAATTTTTTGACCAGCTACAACTTTCTGACCTTTTTTTAAAGTGCGATTGTACATGTGCAAATGATTGTAAGCTGTTTCTAAATTTTTCCCATGAGATAAAACAATGTAATTTCCCGCGGCTTTGTTATAACCAAATCGAGCAACAGTTCCAGCTTTTGCTGCATAGACAGGATCGCCCACGGGTAATTCAAAGTCGACTCCTAGATGTGGTTGGCGAGTGCGCTTAATTGGATGCAAGCGATTAGGTTTAAAATGACTTGCGATTTTGATGTAATCAACGGGAGCGTACAGAGGACGATTTTCTTCTAGGTCAGTTTGAGTGAAAAATACGCCACCACCTCTATTGTTGCGAACGAATTTTTTAATAACTTCATCACCACTAATTTCAAGAGATGTTTTTGTGACTTCACCGTATTTTACGAAAATACCTTCATCATGAAGCTTTTCAACTTCGAGCCAAAAAGGGGCTCCGCGAGAAATTGAACGCGGATTAATTTCAAATGCGTAAGCATCTAGGAATCTAGATGCTACCCAATTGCTGTTGATTTTGGCTAGTACACTTCCTAGGGCGGAGCCATAGATTTTTCCGCCCACCCTTACTGTTGAAACAGTATATTTTGGAGCGTATTCTTTTACGTTAATTTTTGAATTAGCTTTCATAATTTGAAAAGCTTTTGAGGTTTGAGAATCGTAAAGTCTAAGATCGATATTTGCTCCGTTTTTGCGAGCAATATATTTAGTATCTAATGTAAGGAAAAGACCCCGCAAATTACGAGATGAACTTAAAATTTGTTCTCTTTCGTTTCCGTTAAAACCCATTTTTCTTAAAATGACGGTTACATTGTCACCAGAGTTTACTTTATACGCTGTAAAGTTGTTGGCAGCGATAGAAACCGATTGATAGAGTGATAGTACAAAAATACTAATGATAGCGAGGTATTTCATTATGTTGCCCCATTCTGTGAGCTTTTTAAAACTTCCTGTTTTTCTACTTGTCTATGTTAGCTTAAGCACTGCCCTCGCCCAAGTTTATAATTCCTCTATATCCGTCGGGGCTGGCAGAACTGGACGTGCCAGTGTGGCACCTGCAGATTCTTTTTTGCTAAATCCCGCAACTATGGTGCATTTGAAGGGTCGTCAGCTTTATGCCTCTGGAGCGGAAGATGAATTGGCAGTTGCTTTGTCTGACAATACTAAAGGCAGTTTTTTTCCGGCGGCCTTGGGCTATGTTCAAAAAAAGATGGAGATTGGAACGGCGGATATGAAGTTTTCGGCTCTGTCATTAGGCATAGCGGAGTTTGGCTCTGCGAAGTTTGCCATGGGAATTACGGCTCACTATTACTCATTTGATACTGGTGTAGAGACCTTAAAACAATTCAATGGTGATGTGGGTTTCATTTATACTCCAGCACCCGCGCATGGTGTGGCTTTGGTGGTTTATAATGTCATGGGTGAACGAGACGATGTTCCGGAAGCTTTAGTACAAAAGACTTCTGTGGGGGTTGGTTATAACTATATTATTTCAGACAGGGCTCGATTCCGCTTAGATGCCACTTCCGAAGAGGAGGCTATGCTGGGTGTTGAGAATTATTTAAATGATTTTGTTATTACGCGCATCGGCTATAGTAATAACTTTGATAAGGAATATGATCGATTTCACGCTGGTTTAGGCTTTATTGGGCCGCGGTTTGCGCTTAATTACGCTTATGAAGTAAATTTAAAGGAGTCTGGGGAATACAGGCATTCGGTTGACTTAGGCATACCATTTTGATAATTAACTCATTCCGTTAAAAACCTAGGGGATTAAAATGGCATCTAAAACAAAAAAACTAGAATTCATTCGTGAGAGAAAAAAGACTTCAGCTGGTAAAAAACGTAAAGCAGCTGAGCGCACTAAAGGAACTACAAAATCTGCTAAAGAACTTTTCAACGACTAGTTCTTAAATAGTTTCAATTAGTTAAGCCCGCGGAGACGTCCTCGGGCTTTTTTTTATTCAAAATGTGTAGATACTTATAATCTTAGAGATTTAAGGAGTTTCTACTGGATTCGCCGCAGATCTTCGAAGAGTTCCACCGCTCTCAAGAGCATCTCCTCTGAGTTCCCATTTGAAAGGAACTTCCACCCAGCCTTCTTGTCCAGATTCAAATTTCCATTTTAAGAGCGCTTTTTCTGATTTTGCATCTAGGTTTTGATGTCCTGAGGATGTAATTTTTTCAATCTTTACAGGGGAACCTGCATTGTTGATATAGGCTTTGAAAACAACAACACCCTTGTCGCCACGTAAACGTTCATCACGATCATAACGTGGTTTCGGATTTCCGGGTTTTTGGCGAATCTGTTCTAAGCTTTTCACTCCATTTACAGAGCCAGCCAGTTGTTGAGAGGGAGCATTCACTCCATTTGTTCCCGCACCGTCACCAGAGGATTCTTTGCTGGCAAGACTACTTTGAGTGCCTTCAGAACCTTTGTCAGAAGCATTTACTGCGGGGGCTGCTTTCTCTGCATTATTTGTCTGAGCACTAGAAGTAGTAGAAGCTGTAATAGCAGGAGCAGATTCATTTTTCTTTTCTTCTTGTAGAGATACTTCTTTAGGGACAGGGGCCTGTGTCGGGGTGGTCTCTTTAATTTCATTTATAGGAATTGCTGATGCGATATCATTAACGACTTCGGGAGACACTTCTGAAGGAGTTTCTACTGGATTCGATGTGATAGAAAGGTCTTCAGTTTGGATGGTCTCAGAGGCTGTTTGGGCAGGAGTTGCAGGGGTCTCTAGAGCAGAAACTTTTGTAGCTGTGATCTTAGCAGACACTAAAGCTGGCTTAATAGCAGCTTCGGGAGCTTTGATTTTCTCCGGAGGAAGAGTCGCTACAGAATTATCATTGGCAACTTCGTTAGTTGCTGGTGTTGATTCTTTAAAATCTCCTTGGGTGGCGATGACGTCTACACCTAAAGTCTCTGCATGTTCAGAATCACCTGTTCCTAGCTCAACCTCTACAGAGGGTTGATTATTCAAAATAAGAGGAGCTGCGGCCAGGCCTGCGGCAAATATAGCTCCCGCATGGATAAGGATAGAGAAGGGAATAAATTTTTTTAATTGAGATGCTTTTCTCATAAAGTACTCCGTATTCACTTACGGGCAGTTACAAGAAATGGACCATTCTCTTATTCGTCTAAGTTGGCTTTAGAGACTGTGGGCCTTGTAAGAACTACAAGGCCGTTAACAGTTTAAGCGAGATCTTAGTGGGTACTTATTAAATAGAAGGCAGATCTGGAACTTTCAATTGTCTGATATTATCAGCTAAATCACGGTGCTCAGAAGATCCACAAATAGCTAAAGCTTCGGCCTTGGTAAAAGGAAGTTGAGGTTCTAGCTTTTCATTTTTAAAAGACATTATTTTTCGATAAGTTTTCTTCATATCATCTTCGGATAAAACCCCTTGAGCTAAGGCATCAAGAATCGCTTCATAAGCCTGTGGAGGTACTTCAGGATCATTGCAATATAGAAGTAAATCTACACCAGCTTTAAGAGCTTGCACCGGCACCTCACTAACTCCGAAATGATCACTCATGGCCTTCATTCCTAGGTCATCAGTAATGACTAATCCTTTGTAGGCACACTGATTGCGCAAAATATCTTTTATAAAATACTCAGATAGAGTCACGGGCCATTTAGAATCAATATTTGGAAATTGAATATGCGATGTCATGACCATATCCACTTTAGAGCGGA
>JBHIVS010000125.1:0-7293 GCA_041987885.1 Pseudobdellovibrionaceae bacterium
CGCTTCGCTGATAGCAATAGCGTCATTTTTATCGTTTTTATTCCCAATCCGAAATCGTGCAACATACTGTGGACTAATTTGTCTGCTCTCATGGCCCAGCTGCTCGAATTGACGACTCCAATAATTAGCTGTACCACAAGCTTCCATCACCACGATGCTCTGTGGTTGATTAGCAATATAAGCGAGGAGTTTATTTCTGCTCAGAACCTTGTTTATAACTGGGCTTTCACCACTGGCGGGTATGTGTATTTGAAAAACTCGCTTTGCCAAATCGATTGCGATAATTTGTTTCATTGGACACCTCTTCATTTGCAGATGAGTAACACCTTCAGCATGGCTCATAGAAGCCTTTTGATAGAGGTGTCCATTTCATTAGTTCCAAATAGTAGATCACCAAAAGAAGGGAACTCAATGCGGTTTGCGCGATCAGATCAGTCGCCAAACAAAACCCAAAACACTAACCGCATTGAGTATGAACAAAATAGCATTTTTCTACGGCGCTGAAACCAGCCGCTTGCGCAAAATTATGCGCAAAACCAGAGACAAAGACCTTTGCCGTCGTGCAAATGCAGTTTGCTGGTGTTAAAAGGTAAAACCAAATCTGAAGTTGCCAGATTGCTGCAGGCTGGACGTTCGTCGGTTGACCGATGGTCAACCTGGTATGAAGTCGGCGGCGTCGATGGCCTTAAAACCAAAGGTGTGGGCCGACCGCGTCGACAGCCAAAAAGTTTGATTTGCGGTGTCCTAAAAATCTTGTTGGACTACACGCCGAGGACTTTTGGTTTTCAGCGTTCGCGCTGGAGTTCTGAGCTGTTTTCTTTATTACTTAATAAGTTGTGTAAGGTAAAAGTTCATAGCTCTACGATAAGGAAATGGTTGCCTGCAATCGGCATCGTATGGCGTCGGGCAGCGCCAACCCTCTACATTCAAGACCCGGAGAAGGATGTAAAGTTAGCCGCAATCTTCAAAGCACTTGAAAACTGTAGTGCGGACCATCCGGTTTTTTATCAGGATGAAGTGGATATTCACCTGAACCCCAAGATTGGCGCGGACTGGGGTTACAGAGGAAAGCAGCGCAAAGTGGCCACGCCAGGTCAGAACAAAAAGCATTTTCTGGCCGGAGCGCTGCATAGTCAGACTGGCCAAATCAGTTATGTTGAAGGCAATCGTAAAACCACCGATTTGTTTTTAGAGCTGCTAAAAAAACTAAAAAGGCAGTACCGGCGCGCCAAAGCAATTACGCTCATTGTGGACAACTACATCATCCACAAGAGTAAAAAAGCACAGAAGTGGCTGAGCGAAAACGAGAAATTCAAGCTGCTGTTTTTACCGGTCTATAGTCCGTGGCATAACAAAATAGAAAAACTCTGGCATGCGCTGCATGAAACGATCACCCGTAATCATCAGTGCAAAAACATGGATGAATTACTGGAACAGGTTTACTACTTTATGGACACAGTGGCGCCATTTCCGGGTGGGCGGCATGGGTTGAAGTAGGTGTATCACAATTAGGATCAGTTATTTAGCTGATCTTGACCAATCACAGAATCCACGATTCATTTGCTTTACCTGACATCATGAAAACGATAAATCCGCCCATTCTCGTTTACCTCCGCAACCTTTCTCAAAGCCTCAGCTGGTGACAAACCGAACTTTCGGGTTAACACCACGAACAGATGATAGAACTCGGACTTCAAATCAGCTGCAAAGATCCCCGGATCATCAGATCCTAAACAAATAGACATAGGGACGTCACCTTCAATCGCCTCACCCGGCAAGCACATCCAACGAAAGATATGATGCTCGCTGATATCTCGATACTGGCTGACACGGGTATTGCTGGTCGGAGGGCACTCAATCGCAATGTTTCGGTCTGCCATTTTTGCCATCACAGCCTGTTGCAATGAAACAACCGCCACATCAGGCAAATCTTCCAGCGCAACGTCAACGTATTCAGCACGCTGCTTTTGCACGTTGTCAGAAGTAAGCCATTGCTTATACAACTCCAACGGCCTTTTCATGCCTGCCTTTTTAACCAACTCCCTAGCACGCTCGAACTCTTCCAACCACAGGGATTTTGGTTTTAATGGCTCATCCAGTTCACCCAGCAGACCTTCTGATTCAGCCAACATCCCCCGCAAATCAAACACCTGATCAAGGGTGGTAATCGAAATTTCTTCTTCCAGCGAAAACACTTCATGGGCTAAACGAACCGCATCCATCGCGGCATTACTAGCGTAACGGAGTAGTTCAGGATGACTTCGAAGTTCCCGCCAGATAAATACTAAATCGAGCAATCGCGTTTCTTTAGTCATGGACAAAGACAATGGCAAAGAACGTTTCCAGATTTTAGGCGTGATGCCAATAGCCGTACAGTGGCCAAGACGGTCGCCATTACGCAGTGGCAAAAACCTCAAGGCATCATCAATGGATCGAATACCACTGATCAGATGCGGAAAGTCCTCGCCAACATGATAGGTAAAATGAGCAATACCCGATTTTGCTAGCACCCGGAACAAGGGCCCAAACAACTCTGGTGGCGCGTGCATCTCGTTAGCAGCAGCATCAACTCCTCGAATCCAGCGCTTTAAGCGCGGCTCGTACTTCAGCATGTCCATTAAGATAGCGGCCTGATTCTTCAGGTCCTTGAATAGCAATGCGTAGGGATAGACCTCATCGTTTTTGGACTTTCTTTTGATAAAGTGCGGCACTAGCGCCAACTCTGCACACTTACCATCAGGTTCAACCTGTTCGAGATTATCGAGCACTTGCGACATAGTCAGCGGCTGATCATGAACCCATTCCAGAGACATATGAACACTCAAGTATTCCCAATACCCTCTTAACACACTGAAGAGCAGTTTTTGCATCTTGCTGGGGTCGCTCTTAGGGGCAAAACGTCCTTCCAGATAACGCACCTGTGAATACACACCTGCTCCATGGGCATGTATAAAACGAGACAAATAAGATTTCTCGGTTTCTTCCCTCAGCTCCGTCATGGTGTAGTTCTGAAACTGGTCAAAACCGAAAAAATCGTCTCGCTGAACAAGAAGAGTCAGATACTGATTCTGAATCAGCAGGTAAATCCAAAACAGTCGTTCCAATCCTTCTGGTGCACCATACCGCCATTTTTCCAACAACCTGCTTAGCCAAGAAAATTCAGACTCCTGACTGTATTTGTCGTCCGTTGGCCAAACTGTCGCAAACCCATACTCCTTGCTGTGATGTAAAATTGTGCTATCTGACAACTGTTGCGGGTGCTGCAGCGATGCGAGCCACTCTGGCAACTCCACACCCTGAGCGACACGACAAAGAATTTCGCGAATATTGCTGGCGATCTGCAAACGCTCCTTGAAGATTTCAGGCGTCAGCGAAAAATCAATCTGGGAGCAGAGTTGTTTCATCTCTTGAGAGGCCCAACCCTTTTCGAAATCCCTAACACTGATTTCTGGGTTCTTAAGTGCATCCAGCCAACACTCTTCAGCACTGGTGCTGCCATTCAAATGTTGGTGAGTTTCGTGCAGGCGTTCTCGGGTAATATAGTCCTCAACCGCCGGATGATAAGGGTACAATGGCCAGCGAAAACAATAGTCCTGACTAACAGACCCAGGGTTAAATACCTGATGACACGCCATAATTGGCATACACGACACTCGGCTCATCAGAGTTTGCCATTCCGAGAACAAAGATAGGTCGGTCTTGGGACCATCTTTCTCGTTCTTAACAAATTTTTCAGCAATCTGGCGTAAGGCAGCTACTGGGCCAAGTTTCATATTTCGCTGTTTTATTTGCTGCACTAAGGATGACCAAGCCGATTTGGCTACATGATCAGGTAAACTACGCGCCCGCTCGTATTGAGCAAGGAACACAGATGACTCCACCAGCTCATCAAGTGATACCTCATCCAAAGAGATGGTGCTCAGCTGATGCAACAATACTGTTGAGTTAAGAAGAAAGCTTTCCATACGCAATCCTTAGTCGGCTGCCATAATTATTCAGCTGTATCTTCATCTGCCAGTGGTGTTCTAGTTTTCTTTGCCTCTTTTGAATCATATGGTGCAGCAGCAATACTGGTGATATTCAAGTTCTTAAATCCAAGGCCAGAAAATGAGGAATCATTGTTTTCTATTTTTTCGAACTCCACTTTCTGCTTAAATTCTCCACCAATAATCTTATCTAAACTATCAAGAAAGGACTTTTCCTCTTGGAGAAGCTTCGTATCGGCCGAATTAATCCCACCAAGAGGAAAAAGAAACGGATGGACTAACGGGCACTTTATAATTAGAGAAAAAATTGGATGAGTTTTTATCAAAGTATCCAAAGCCCCTATCGAATTCAGCTTTGTCATAAATTGACCTACAGAGGTAACAGGGTTTTGCTTAAATTTTACAGAAATACTAGACGATGCGTTCTTATCGACACGGTGATAAGCATCTTCCTCAACCAGCACTGCATGAAGAAAAGCTAATACGTTAAATCGCATAATTTTTGCTGCATTGGTATGTATTGCATATCTTCCTTCATGTGCACCTTCATTATCGCCAAGCAAAGCTTTATGCTTTTCAGATATAGAGGACAGATTAAAAAATAACCGAGTCCATATCTTACCTATCAGTATAGATGAGGGCTTTATGTTAGATGACTCTCTACGGACAAGGCTATTCCAGTCAACAAGTGCCTTCATTGTTTCATTAACTTCAGTTTCACTGACAACGTCCTGATCTTCCACCTCCTCGACTGTGCCTTTATCCATATGTTTCGACCATATAGGAGCAACACAAGTGGGCTTCGCCAACACCTTCAGTAAAGCCTTATTAAATACTTCCTCGCCCATCTTTTTATCGGGGACAGCGCGATCCTCCTCCTGGATTCCCGTATCAATATCCGCTAGATCAGCAATGGCACCAATTAGGTTGAAAACAGACAGGAAATCCGATGGGACTGGTGTCAATACAGAGCTAAGAGAGGCTGCAACAGCAAGCTTCGCCAATCCAGTTTCTGAGTTTATATTTAATGCTTTGTACACTCCTTTATTACCACGATTTTTCTTATTTACTTGGATCATCCCAAGATATACGCCTGCTGACTGGGTGGGCAGTCCATCGTCAGAGATAACAGCACAACTTCTATTCGCCCAATTTGTAACACTCTCCCGACGGCCGATAGACATATATGACTTAAACTCAACATCTATATTGGGTCTGGTTTTCTCAACATCGCCTCCAAGTCGCTTGTTCACATGATCAAAGAGACTGACACTCCCGCATCCAACCAGCATAAGCTGAAGTATTCGTGAAAGACCACCTTCACACAAAGCACTTACTTGAGAGGATAAATAAACAGAGCAGTTCCGAAGAGCTTCGGAACTTGATTGAGGTCGAAGATAAAATCCAGTATTCACTTCCTGATCCTGACGTGAATATCTAAACACATCATCACACAAAGAATCCATACCAATGCGATGTTGTTCATAGTTCAACCCCGCCCGATAGATACTACTCAACATGGCACCATACAACGAATCTCGCAGGAGCATACTTTTAGAAAGGCCGGAAACTTGCAAACGAGAATAGTAATCCTGCATAACTTGCATCAACAACCTGACAGGCTGCTTCAACAATTCATCAACATACATATTAAGATCAGACCCAATCCGTATGTTTAAACCATTCGAAACAATATTCTCTAAAGCACTCCGAACCGTATCGACCTTTGCTCCATCCGAGCCTTTACTATATACAACGCTAATGTTTTCGCAGTCTCGCTCTCGACCTTTATCTCCCACCAGTTGCAGCATGGTTTTCAGCTGAATACGTTTTTGTACCGGAAAAAGCTTTAATAGATATTGCTGTTCAAGGTGTTCAACCATATAGCCCCGCTCGGCTAAACGGGCGCTTTCTTTTTCCTGTTCGAGCAACGTTTTGCTGTAATTTTCGTATTGCTTGCCGCGAATTAACTGTGAATACAGGCGCAAGTCACCAGTTGCTACCACCACCAATCTCTGGCTGTTAAAGAATTTCCGGATGCACTCGAGCACATCCCAGCCGGTATCAAACTGGGTATCGATATCATCAAACGAGATCAAAATGGCCTTGCAGCCGAGAATTCCACACGCACTTTTAACCAACTTTTCAAAGATTTCTGACAAGTTTTGACCACCAATGGAGTAATCAAGCTGTGCATCCAGCTTCAAAGCATCACTGAAATATTCCGGCTTATATTCTTTGTCTGTGAGCAGATGTAAACCACGCTGGAGCTTCGCAAGGTGATTCTGCCATTGTTCCTTTTGTGTTTTATGGTCATTCGACGACCAATTCTCTTTCAACTTTTCGGACACTATGTTGTTCAGACGGGCGGTCACCGTAACAAGAATGGGTTCATGACGCGGCAGCTTAGTAGGGTCGATAGTAGGCAGACATTGGATTCGACCATTAGAATCATCTCCATAGTCGTTCAGACGTTTAACCACACTGTTAATAAAAGTGGTTTTACCCGCACCGCGAGTACCATCCACAAAAAACACATTACGACCTGATTCATCAATAAACCGTGTTAGCTCAGCAGATTTATCAGAGTAAGGCAGAGTAACCGAGTTTCGGATACTTTCGACCAACTGATCACGCAGAGATTTCTGAATGAGATCTTCTTCTTTGGTACTACCCGGAAGATTCGAAGCAAACAAATCGATGATGATTTTTTTCTCGGTAGTTTCAGTCTGTAAGCTGTCTGTCATGTCCGTATTGATCCACTTATTTTTAGATTATTTCACGCTAAGTAACTAAATTAACGTGCTTTACCTTCATCAGCAACAAATAAGTATTGCCTGCTGATCTGTTCAAAGCGAGCCCGTTTTAAGGCGACACCAAACCACTCTTAGAATTCATCTACATCGACAACCAACGGCCGCAATTGGCACAAATTGACGATTCAAATGAATTCTCAAAACGGCCGGGCGATTACAAACGCAGACCCTCTGCGGCATGGATGCCGCAGAGGAGCCTACATGTCTGCGAGACCCGGGAGTATTCACGGCGTGTCTGCGTTGTAAACGATCGTGCCGTTTGCAGCGGGTTCGAGCTAAACGCCCATCGTGCCGTTTGCTGCGGATTCGAGCTAAATGCCCATCGTGTGACGACCATCCTGTGACAAGCATCGTGTGACGCCCATCGTGTGACGAGCAACCTGTCTTAAACGACCGCGCTTTCATCGCGCGCATGGCGCGCTCAGCCTCTCTTTGCAGGCGGTTGTAACAGGGCAAACTCCTGCCACTGCGTGCTATCTTCGTTGGCGTTT
>JBHIVS010000126.1:0-7136 GCA_041987885.1 Pseudobdellovibrionaceae bacterium
TCTGGACTAATTCCGCAAAAAATTATTTTATCGCCAATGGCACAGGTAAAAATAAATTCAAAAAATATATTCAAAGAGCAGTATAAAAAAATATTCCAACAATACGGAATAAAGACCTCCTTAACGACATCCAGCCTGAATCTTAAGCCTACTCTAAATGTCAAAATTACTATTGCCGAAATCAGAAAAAGTGCTGCTCTAAAATATGGAATTAGCTGGCCGGATGCTTTTCATGCGTCTCTTTTGCCTAATGGAATTTTAGAAAATGAAACCTCAGGATTTTCTCTGAATTCTTTGAGCGCCGATGGTTCCGCAAAAATATTAGCCCAACCAAATATCATCTGTCGCAGCGGAGAAGAGGCTGAGTTTTTAGCAGGCGGAGAAGTTCCCATCAAAATTATCAATTATAAATACCAACAAATTCAGTGGAAAAAATATGGCATACAATTAAATGTAAAACCGACTACCGATGAGAGTGGGCGTATTAGCCTTTCTATTATTACTGAGATATCAACAATTGATCCCGCAAGAAAAGCCGAAGATGTTCCTGGTTTTTTAACGAACAAAGTGACCTCTCACTTTGATCTAAACCAGTCCCAGACGATTGCAATATCTGGATTAATCAAAAACGAAGAAAGTGAAAATCACGCAGGTTTACCTGGAATTAAAAGCTTACCAATTTTCGGATCTCTTTTTTCAAGCCAAGAATTTATGAATAACCAAACCGAATTAGTTGTTTTTGTAACCCCTACAATCATGGACATATTATGAATTATACCCACGAAGATTTAGAGTTTATTGACGATCTCCAAAAGCAAATAAATTCTCTACCAACCGAGGATTATAACTTTTTAAATAGAGACAAAAAAGTTTCTCCTCTTTATAAGTTTATTGATGAAAAAATGTCTCTATTTCCACATTTAAAACAAAGAGTATTAAACGAATATTTTTCTTATGGTCCTCTTTCTGAGGTTTTTTTAGATGAAACGATTTCAGAAATTCTAGTAAATGGGCCAAATAGCATTTGGATTGAAAAAAATGGCCAACTTCAAGAATATTCGGACATCTTTTATTCCTCCTTAAGCTATAAAAACATTTTAGATAGGATTTGCTCTTCGGCCAATATCTTCACAACTACAGAACACCCTGTCTGTGATGGTTCTTTGGAAGACTTTCGAATCTGCCTTGTAGCAAGTGATCTAACTCATCAATTTCCTCAATACTCTTTACGTAGACATCCTAAAAATCCGTGGGATTTTGAAAAATTAAAAAATAAAGAATGGGCTTCCGCCGAAAAAATTGGATTATTAAAAAATATTCTCCTCAAAAAAGATAACTTTCTTATCGTTGGCCCCACTGGCTGTGGAAAGACTTCAGTTATCAATGCTTGCATGAAAGAATTTGCTTCCAATGAGAGAGCTTTGGTTATCGAAGACACCAATGAACTAAGCTTACCAAACTCAGTAAGTTCAAAGTTAATTGCCCGTAAAGATCCTCAGAATATTTTACCGGAGGTGTCTCAAACAGATCTTATTCGTACGGCTTTACGGTTACGACCTGACAGAATTATTATGGGAGAAATTCGAGGAAACGAATCTAAAGATTTTTTGATGTCTCTTGCTACGGGGCACGGTGGCAGCTTCGGAACTATTCATGCTGAAAACCCCGCACAAGCCTTGATCCGCCTAGAAATGTTAATTCAGATGGCAGCTCCACAATGGAATCTTCAAGCCATCAGAAAGCTTATTCACTTAAGTTTGAAATATATCGTAACACTTGAAAGAACAAAGGAGGGTGCAAGAAAACTTAAGTCTATACACTCTATTAATTCGCTAGAGGACTCAGGATTTCTATTAGATAGCTTAACAGAAGAAATGTCCTGAACCCTGAAACTTAATAACTAAAGAACCACTTCAGAACCTGATTTTTCAATCACATCTGGAGCATCTTTTTTTGCTAGGAAGAAGTTTTTATTCAGCTCATCAATGACTTTGAGCTTTTTAGCTTCTTCCATATTTTTATAGCCATTTGCCGGAGCAATCTCTGGCAAAGCACCCTCGGCTCTAAAGTTTTCAAATTCAGAACTCAAACTTAGTTTATCCGCAACCTCAGGTATTTTTTCTACTTTACGACCGAATGTTGGAGCCCCTGCTCTTGCGGGGAAAGAAGAAGACAGATCTGCACCGCGGGTTCTAGGAGTCGCAGGTAAAATTCCGCTAATCTTTTCCATATTCACACCTCCGTGTGTATGAGAGAGCCATCCATGGCTACTCTTCTATAAGATATATCGGAATGAAACGTTTAAACTCGAGACAGTCCCATCAAAACAGTACTAAAGACTTAAGAAAAATACCAAAGCTAAATGAAAAGCTAATACCAAATCCACAAGCCAATAATAAAACTATTTAGAACTGATGAATTCCCAAGGACTCGCTGGGTGCCCTAGTAATTTTTCACAGCTTGCCTTCATACGGGCATCATCGTGTCCAGACCAAAAAGTTCTGCCAATTAAAAAGCTCTTAGAAAAACTCATCCAATCTTTAAACTTTCCTTCAGACAAAGGAGCTAATTTTAAAATTTCAGACCAGGCTTGAATATCAGATAAATAATCAGCAATAAAAGCCAATCGAACCAAGTGTACGGCGCGCGCAAGATCCCAAGCCAAAATCCCTTCCTCGCCAACATGTTTATAAGTTTTTTGAAACCAATCAGCAAGTTTACGGAAATCATCATCTGAAAGACCAGATTGCTGAGACTCTTCTAAATCAAAATTAAAAATTGTCTTAAATTTTTCTAGTGAATGGGTGTAAATAGCTCCCTGATCAGGAATACTACTTTTTAAAACACTGAATTTAGTCCTATGCCCCTTGTGACGGATATCTTCTAAAACAGTTTGGGCCGACTCTCTGTCAGAAACCTTCCAAAATTCAGAAAGTATTTCAATACAATCGGCTTTAATTTCTTTGCCATAATTCATATCTAAGCGAAAGAAATATTCTCCGATCTCTCTCAAGGCATTTTCACGATCATCATCCGATAGTTTTTTACTTTCAAGAATATCAAGATCTAAAACCTGCAGAATTTCATCAAGAACATTATTTTCTTCAATAAAAGGAGCACCATAACACAAAAGCCTTTGTTCAAGTTCAGTTTCAGGAAGAATTTTTTGCATTTAGGCTCCAGTCGATACCGCTAACTGCTTAGCTTCCTTTATTGAATACTTTTTTCCAAAATTATTCAACGTGATAGATTCCAATAGACTCATCACATTGAATTGCCATCTACCATAAATAATTCTCAAAGAGGAATCGACAAGCCGACTTCGTTCAAATAAAAATTACCCATAATTTTTAAGTCTAATTTAAAAGCTCCATCGTAAAGTCTTGTCGAAAAGCTTAAAAAAGGTGAAGGAATAATATCTATATAACTACCGCCTAATGTGGTCGTGTACCGAATAGGTAGATTATCTGAGAACACGCATACCGATGAAGAAAAACTATTTGTATTTGGAGGTCGCCCTCCGATCCCACCGATCGGTAATCCAACAGGAGCCCTAGAACCGACTTGCCCAGAACTGTAGGAGGTAAAACATGTGATGGGAGTTTTGCGAATATAAAGACCTGCCGTGTAGCCAATTTCAGTATTTTTTCCTATTTTAAAATACTGACCAACCTGTAAAGATCCTGCATAATTATCATAGCAGTCTTTAACAAAAACAATTAAAGCGTCGAGACTCTTTTTACCTTTATACTCAAAACCAAATCCTGGTGTGACCACCGATCGACCATTTGAATCGAGCTTTCTAGGCATTTCAGACTCTACTCCACCTTCTGGTTGTAGACCATGAACTACAAACATCGGTAATAAAAAATGCCAATGGGAAAATTCTTTTTTGTTTCTTAAAATGGGGCGACTCTCTAGCAAATAACTCGATTCTTGAGACAAAGATTCACTTTCAAAATCTGAAAACTCATCTGCCCAAGCTGATCGAAGACCCAAGAAAGTAAATATAAAGATCGCTAAAGTTAAAGATATTCTTTGGTAACCTACGATTTGATCCATTGATTAATCGTAGCGATAGAGACTGATCCTATTCAATAGATATTCCAAAACTCGAAGATAATAATCTAAAAACAAAGAAGACAAACCTTGGAAACTCTGCCTGACTCACTCCGAGATTGGAGAGTCTCCACAATTATTCCACAGTTTGTCTTCTGTTTTTTAAATTTAATTCTTACGAACTAAACTTTATTTGAATCTTCTAAATGCTTTTCTGCCAAGGCCGTTAAGCGAACACCTACTTCACTTAATTGCTCACGACTAACATCACTTGGGCACTCTGACATTAAATCCGTAGCCTTCGCCGTTTTCGGGAATGCAATCACTTCACGAATAGCATCGGTTTCACACAACAACATCACAAGGCGATCTAAGCCCCATGCAATACCCCCATGTGGAGGTGTTCCATACTTCAATGCTTCTAAGAAATAACCGAAACGATGTTTCGTTTCTTCATCGCTGATTCCCAAAAGTCTAAACATCGCCTGTTGAACTTCGTTACGATAAATACGGATACTACCGCCACCCATCTCGTAACCATTGCAAACTAAATCGTAAGCTTTCGCCAACATGCGACCGTAGTCTTTTTCGCCCTCGCTGACTAGTTCCTCTGCAAATTCATCTTTTGGAGATGTAAACGGATGATGACGAGCTACCCAGCGCTTATCGTCTGGAGAATACTCTAGTAGAGGAAAATCTACGACCCATAGAAATTTATACGTGCTCGCATCAACCATGTTTTGTTCTTTGGCTGTGTGCATACGAAGAGTTGATAAAGCTCCGCAAGCTGTATCGTAATCATCAGCAACGATCAATGCACAGTCTCCTGACTGACCACCGCAAGACTTTAAAAGATCAGCCAATTGCTCTTGAGAGAAAAACTTTGAAACCGGAGAACTATAACTTCCGTCGGCTTCAGATTTAATCCACACAAGACCTTTTGCCCCCGCTCGTTTTGCAAGATCAGTCAATTTATCCAACTGACCACGAGACATTGTTCCACCCTTTGGAACATAGATACCGCGCACGATACCACCACGAGCAATCACTTCATCGAAAACTTTAAATCCACAATTAGTCACTTTGGCAGCAAGATCTTGAATCTCTAAACCAAAACGAACATCGGGTTTGTCGTTTCCATATTTATCCATTGCTTCTTGATAGGTCATACGAGGAATCGCACCAACGTCGATGCCCTTGATTTCTTTCCAGATGGTTCTCAAAAGTTTTTCATTCATTTCCATGATGTCTTCTTGATCGATATAAGACATTTCCATGTCGATCTGAGAAAACTCAGGCTGACGATCCGCACGCAAGTCTTCATCACGGAAACAACGAGCAATTTGGAAATAACGATCGTAACCAGAAATCATTAATAACTGTTTCAATGTTTGTGGAGACTGAGGCAATGCATAGAAGTGACCAGGATTAACACGCGAAGGAACAAGATAGTCACGCGCACCTTCTGGAGTTGATTTATAAAGAATCGGCGTTTCTACTTCTAAGAATCCATTGTCTGACAAGAAGCGACGCACCAATTGAGTTACTTTATGACGAACAGTTAAATGATTTTGTAAACGTGGAGTTCTTAAATCCAAATATCTGTATTTAAGTCTCAACATCTCATTTACGTTTGAATCGTTTACTTGAAATGGAGGAACTGCAGATTCATTCAAAATCTCGCAACGAGTTGCTTCAATTTCAATCTCGCCTGTTTTAATTTTGTTATTTTTCATTCCATCTGGACGAGACTTTACAATCCCCTCAACAGCTAAAACAAATTCACCACGCAAATTTTTCGAAGCAGCAGATTCAGGTTTATTAGGATCAAGAACAACTTGCACAATGCCTTCACGATCTCGAAGATCAATGAAAACTAAGTTCCCGTGGTCACGACGTACATCGACCCAACCCATCAAAACGACTTTTTGGCCTTCGTGGGATTTATTTAAACTTCCGCAATAATGTGTTCTTTTTAAATCTTTAACAAATTTCATAAATCTACCTTGTTACTGGGACTTAGATTTACATATTGTCCCAAGACAGTCAAAAAGCATATACTAAACGCCTGAGATAAATTTTCAGATATTTTGAATCTTTGGCCACCCCTAAATACAAGGGACTTTGACCCCAAAAATTCATAAAATTTAAGAAAGAAGACCTATGCCTAAATTTACTATAGAACATCAAAGCTCCATCAACCCCCAAGACGCCTTTGGAAAAATTAAAGACTTTCTCTCAAATGATGGGGACATTCGACGCTTTGATCCAAAACTAGAGTGTTCATTCAATGAAGGATCACACACAGCGCAAATGAAGGGATCTCAATTTAAAGCGGATCTCAACATCCTTCCGTCTGGCACGGGCTGTAAAGTAGCCGTCACTGTGGATCTGCCATTGATGCTTTCTCCATTCAAAGGTAAAATCACCGAGACTCTAAAGTCTAAACTTTCTAAATATCTTGCATAACCTAGATTCACCTCTAAAAAAGGTGTTTTAGGAAAATGCAGACGAAATGATATGGCAAAAAAAGTAGCAAAAAAAACAATCTCCAAAAAGGCCCCGAAAGCCCCTGTGCAAAAGAAAAAGAGCGCGGGGAAAAAGCCTGCGCCTATGGCAACAAAATCCGTCGTCGCAGAGATTGTTGAAGAGCATGATTCTAATTTGCCACCAGACAATGAACAACATCATGACGGAGATTACTTAGAAGTAATGCCCTCTCAGGAAGGCTTTGATGAGTCCGACCTTGATTTTTCAGAAGACACTGACAACGACTCAAAAAGTCTAAACGTAGGCTCTTCGAAACCTGTAAAATCGCTGGTTCCTGCTATTGCTGATAAGTCCGTTGTCTCTTCAGATCCTCTGACCCAATACCTTGCAGAAATTCGTCGTTACAAGGTCATGACAAAAGAAGAAGAAACTCAGGTTGCAAAAAAATATTTTGAAACGAAAGACCCTGAAGCCGCTGAGCTTTTAGTAAAATCAAATTTACGCTTCGTCGTTAAAATAGCCGCTGAATACTCTAAATTTGGATCTAAGATGATTGACTTGATCCAAGAGGGCAATGTTGGCCTGAT
>JBHIVS010000127.1:0-7129 GCA_041987885.1 Pseudobdellovibrionaceae bacterium
AAGACCCTGCCTGACGATAACATTGAGCCGATTTAACATAGATATCTGCCCCTTGTGGGCGAAGCTTCATGGCCGTTGCATATTCGGAAGCGCATTCATTATATTGTTTTTTTGCGTAAAATACTTCGGCCGATAGGATATATGAATCTGCCAAGTTTGGATTTTTCTTCTTTTCCATTTTTGCGGATTCCATTGCTAAATTAAAATCACCGGATGAAAAAGCAGCTTTTCCAATAAAATAGCTCGTGCGCGGATAGTTTTCATTAATTCTCTGAACCCGTTGAAATTGCTGAATAGCATCTTCAAATTTACTCATGTCTAAGTATAACTGCCCCGCCCTAAACAAAGCCTCCGCATCACTCGGGTCAATCACCGCTGCCGAAAAATAAGACTTCAAAGCCTTGCTCGTTAAGCCCACTGCTTTTTGTGAATCACCCAAACCTAAAAAGGCTTTTTTATTACGAGCATCAAACTCAAGAACTTTACCATATACTTCTATAGCTTGATTATAACGTTCCTCAAATTGATAAATTTCCGCCAATGCAATTCTATAGTTCATTGTATAAGAAAACCTTTTAATCAGCTCTGTCATATACATAATAGCTGCATCTACACCATTTGTTTGTGCAATCACTTTTGCATAATTAATTTGTGCTTCAGGATTTGTAGAATCAATCTCGACAGCCTTCGTCGCATATCTAATTGCGTCTTTAGCTGCATTTTCTTTTCTTTCAATTTCTTTTTTATTCACAGCCACTATCGAAGTCGCCAAAGAAGCATTGGCCTTCGATAATAAAATAAAGGTATCCACATCCCCTTCGTAAACTTTCACGGCTCTGAGAGCATAGGTAATCGAGCCCTGCATGTTATTCTTGCGCAACTCCAACTGCGCCATGCCTCTCAAAACTTCATGATTATTGGGGGCAATTTTCATCGCAATAGTTAAAGATTTTAAGGCTCCATTAAAGTCATATCTCTGAGACAAATAATCAGCCTGTAAAACATAGGCAGAAATAAGCTTTGGCTCAGCATTTAAAGCTTTACCCAACCATACAATTGCATCAGAACCTTGATTAAGTTCCCACAAAGACTTTGCAGCCTTAAGCGCAGCCATTCCATTTTTAGGATCCATTTCAAATGCAGCTTTGTATTCTGCCTGTGCTGCTAAATAATCACCTTGGCGAACATACTGATCTCCTAAATAAAGCAGTTCGGTATTTGCCTTGCCAGTGCTTGCTAGTTTATCAGTTCCCCCCAAACGCAACACCAACTGTTTTAGCTCAGGATTGTTAGGGTTTATATAATAAGCTTTCTGGGCAGCACTAAGAGCTTTGCTTTTATCGCCTCTTGATAAATACAATTCACTTAATATTTGTAATCCTTCAACTTCGATTATTGATGGAATAGGTGATTCCTTTTGAAAGGCATTATTTAGGAGTGTAAAGGCCGCTTCAGAGTTTCTAGCGCCTCTAAACTCGGCAATACCTTGTAGTACTTGAGCTTCTTTATGACGAGGATTTACTTTTAATACTTTTTGTAAAATAGAAATCGCACTAGCATGATCATTTGCTCCCATATAAACACGTGCCAGTGCAACGTGTGGCTGAAGCCAAGCTCCCCACATCTGAATTGATTTTTCAAAATACGGGATTGCATTTATATAATCATTCTCTCCAAATAATAATTCGGCTTTATAACTATATAATACTGGCAGCAAAGAAAATGATTCTGACTCCTCTAGTGTAGATTCTACTTGGCCCTTAGCTTCACGCAGCCTACCCGCGGTCATAAGCTTTACAACTTCACATACCTGGCCAAAGGGACTCACGACATTCAAAGTTCGCGTCTGTTGAGTTTGGATAGTGATGGTTTTAATATCTTGAGCATCTTGCATTGAATATGGCCAAAGCTCATTATACACAACACACAATAAGGCACGTACTTCAATATTTGTCGGAGCACCTTCAATTATTGCAATCAGTTTGTTCTGAGCACTGAGGTAACCTTCATAAGTATCTAATTCGATTGTTTTAACAGCCTCGGTAAGTTTAGTTCTCACCTCACCTTCAGAGAGAGTATTTTTAGAAGGCCCCGGAGCTAATAAATGCATTTTTCCCGTAGGTGCAGAATCCCCACCGAACCATACAAAGACAAACGCCAAAAGAGCTACGACCAATATAAAAATTGGTAGTTTAATATTTTTCTTAATCTCTTTTGATTCCAAATTAGAAAGATTCGCTAAATCAATCACTTTGCCTTTTTCACTCGAGGGAACACTTTTAATCGTTTGAGTGGGAGGCACATAATTAATAGGATCTTTATAAATATCTACTTTCACTTTTTCCAAAGGCTTTGTTGTCGGTGCTCCTGGAATTAGTGACGTTTGAATTTTCGAATAATCTTTTTCAGTTTTTGTGACATTGACTGTGGCTTCCTTAGCAATAGGAATAGAGACAATCACTGTCTCAGCTTCCATTTTATTTCCTTTTGCTGGATCGACTTTTACAACACCTTCAAGTGCTTCCAGAAGCTTGTCATAAAAATCTGGCTCTTTAGAAATTTTCTGCCACTGCCCACCAGGTTGTTTTGAAATCATCTCTTGGCCTGAAAAAACACCCTCAGAGATCATTCTCAGAATGGCCTCTGTAGAGTAGGGCCCTTTTAGTTGGCCTTCTTTTGTTCTAATAACCCAAGTGACATTGATTCGTGACATAGATACCTGATTATACTCAGGATATTTGCCAAATCCCAACGTCTCTTCCATGCTTCGCTGAGGTCCTATTCTTTAGTCGGTAATATGGTTCCAGATTAGAACTACAGGTCCAAAATGGAATTGGGCTTTGGTCCATATTGGATCTGTTTTTCGAAAATATGAATCCCCTATTCCATTTATATTCGATTTGAATACCTGTCTCAAGTTGGCACATGCTTTGCTTATTAGGAAGATGTCACTGAATAAGGAGATTTTGGATCGTGATTAAAAATGCTCTTATAGTTATTTACATCTTGGCCGTACTAGCAATCTCAACGATTGCACGAGCTGGGGTTCTTTACTAGAGCTGACGATTCAAAAAATTATTGTTCAGTTTACTTAGAAATAGTGATTGATCTTTGAGTTTCTCAAATATCATCCCTCCCGTAACAAAAAAGATGAACTAGGACCCCCTCCCTGATCATCGAAACGAAACGAGAGTTCTACTTAGTGTTCGAAATCGACACTGTTACTAAGTGACCTCTTTGGGTCTCAGCCCCACCCCCTCCGCGGGCTGAGACTTTACATTTTACCCTCTAAAGGCCTACGGATCCCCCTCTTAGTAGGCCTTTTTCTTTTTTACCAATACCTCTGAGCCAAAATCAGCTCTCCAGTTATTAATAAAATACTCTCCAAGAATTTTTGACCCGTTGTTCGATAAATGATTGTTATCACCATAAATCTGGCTATAGTCAAAACCAGCATCTTTGATCAAAGAAGACATATCTAAAGTCATAACTCCCAATTTTTCTATAAATTTACTCAACTCGAGCTTCGTAAATTCATTAACACTTTCTCGAATCGGCTCATCAAAAAGTAGCCTACCACGCTTTCTAAATGAACTATGTAGCTGAGGACCCTGTTGAATAACTATAACTTTATTAAGACCAGTTTTTAAGATTCCTTGTTCAAAAGATTCAAAAAAAGATTTTTTATTTTGCTCATTTAGATGAGCATCCCATCGCAGTGCTATTATAATATAATCATATTGACTATAAATTTGTAAAAACGTCTTACGAATTTCATTACAAGTCAAAATTCTTTCATACTTATCATTCGGGCGAAAATAAAATATGGTACACCAATCAACAGCCAAAAAATCATATGAATCGTTTGTAGTTTTACTTACTTCTTTAAAAAAGTTGAAAAAATGCCCCGCGTGAGAATCGCCATAAACTAAAATTTTCTTATTTTCACCCTTAATGCTGGCTAGCCTATTTTGATTTTGAGCAGGAGAAACATTATGTTCAGAATCTATACGACTTAAATTTCTTAGATACCTCGAATCAAGTTCATATCGAATTTGTACCATTAAAAAAATGACAATAAATATTGCCATCGAAGGAAGTAAAAAAAACCATTTTAGTGAATATCTAAATTGAGCATCAATTTTAAAAGTTGCCTTCTCTACATACTCATATGAAATATAGGAAAGTGTAAAACTTAAAGCAGTCACAAATAACATTTCTAAAAAAGAAAAATCATCCACTCCCAATACATACCTTGCATATGCCATAACTGGCCAATGCCATAAGTACAAAGAGTAAGACGTTCTCCCCAAATAATTTACCCAAGAATGTCTAAAAATTCTGTGAAAAAAACCGGCCTGTGTATTTAAGAAAGCATATATAATTACACATGCACTAAAAGTTGGTAGCAGCGCTGTATAACCTGGAAATGAAGTATCTTTAGAATACATTACCGAGGGAATCACCATTCCTAGAATACCAGTAAAAATCAGAATATTTCCTAGAACACTACCTATACGAAATACGGGTACAAATGCCAATAAGGCCCCAAGTAATAACTCACCAGACCGTGAAAATAGTGAAAAATACGAAGCTTTCGAACTACCTACATCAATTAAGTGTTGGCCGTAAAATAAACTAAATATAATCAGCAATGTAATGAAAAAAGGAACTAGTTTTTTTCTCTTTAATATTAGAAGCAAAAGTAAAGGCCAAATAAAATAAAACTGTTCTTCTATCGATAAAGACCAAGTATGAAGCAAGGGCTGTTCCGCACTCATTGGGCCAAAATATCCATCTCTCGTCATTTGATAGAAATTCGAAGAAAACAAGATTGTCTTTTCAATGAATATTTTTAATCCTCTATAGTCAGAAGGACTTAAAAGAAAAAAACCAACAATAGCCGATACCAGTAGCATGCAATACAATGGAGGTAAAATCCTCTTCATTCTTTTTGCATAAAAGTTCGCCAAGTAAGACAAAGAAAGTGAACCAGATGATTTAATAATTGAAGTAATAAGAAATCCAGAAATTACAAAAAATATATCAACACCAACATATCCACCCGAAAGTAGGTTCGGGGAAAGATGGAATATATAGACAATCAAAATCGATAAAGCTCTTAATCCGTCAATTTCAGGATAATACTTTATTACTTTATTCATAATTTTCTACTTTCAAATAACAATTATTAATTTTTCATTTTAAATATGAAATAATTTATAATTGCAAATGAAAATTTTAGAAAGAATAATTGATTTTTAAACTCGCTTTTTAATTATTCAATACGCCTTACATTTGCTCCCAACGAGCTCAATTTATTTTCTAGTTTATCATAACCACGGTCCAAGTGGTAAATACGATTCACTGTCGTCTCACCACTAGCAATCAAACCGATCAATACCAATGAAGCGGAAGCACGTAAATCCGTCGCCATCACTGGAGCCCCTGTCATCTGACCTGAATTTCCACGCACTACAGCCACTCTTGTTTTTGGAGTGATATCAGCGCCCAAACGAATCATTTCTTGAACGTGCATAAAACGATTTTCAAAAACAGTTTCAGTAATTACACTTGTACCTTCTGCGACTGTCATTAAGGCCATAAATTGTGCCTGCAAATCTGTCGGAAATAAAGGATGTGGAGCCGTCGTGATATCTACAGCCTTCCATTTTTCTGCAGGAAAAACAGTCATTGTTGATTCTGTTGTTTCAATTCTAAAACCAGCTTCTCGCATTTTAATAATCATTGCCTCTAAGTGAGCAGGTACACAATCAGTAACAGTGACTTGGCCTTTTGTAATAGCACCGGCAATTAATAAAGTTCCAGCTTCAATTCTATCAGGCATAATTCTATGACGAGCTGGAGTTAACTTATCCACACCTTCAATGCGAATCACACTGGTTCCATGCCCAGAAATTTTTGCGCCCATTTTAATTAAGTACTCAGCTAGATCTACGATCTCTGGCTCTTTAGCAGCATTTTCTAAAATCGTGACTCCGTCGGCAAGAGCTGCTGCCATCATCACATTTTCCGTTCCACCAACAGTGACAGTCTCAAATAAAAAAGTAGAACCTTTAAGCTTCGGAGAAGCCGCATGAACATAACCTTCTTTTTGAGTGATTGTCGCGCCTAGCGCTTTAAAACCATCTAAATGTAAATCGATAGGACGACTGCCAATAGCACATCCACCTGGTTGAGAAACAACAGCCTCTCCATATTTAGCAAGTAGTGGTCCCATACATAAAAAACTTGCTCTCATTTTACGAACTAAATCATAAGAAGCTTCAAAAGACGAGATCGCCGAAACTTTTACTTTGTAAAGATCGCCATCCCAAGAAGTCTCACAACCCAAACTTTGCAAAAGTTCACCTGTAGATTCAATGTCCTTTAGGCGAGGCATATTTTCAAATACATGTTCACCCTCTGCAAGAAGCGTAGAAAATAATATTGGCAGAGCTGCATTTTTTGCTCCGCTTGTTCTTACAGATCCTTTTAATGGGCCATTGCCCGTAACTACCATTTTATCCATTTTTTTCTCCGCGAACGATGCGATCAAGACCGGATAGATCTTTGCGAATACTTACAGTTTTAAATACATTTAAATTTTTATAAAAATCTTCCATCTCTTTACCTTGAGTGGAACCCATTTCCATTAACATTAAACTCTCCGAAGACAGATGTGGAGAATATAATTTCGACCACGACTTTAAGAGCTGATAACCACGATCAGGTGCATAGAGAGCCATATGTGGTTCAAACTTATGCACATTCGTTTCTACAAGAGGATCATTGTTTTCAATATAGGGAGGATTAGAAACCAAAATATCAACCTGGTCTTTACCAATAAAATTTCTATATTCCTTTAAAACTAAATCCACGTTATCCGCGGATGTATTTAAAAAGACAACTCTATCAGACAAGCCTAAAGTCTCTGCATTTTGCATAGCTATATTTAAGGCCTCAGCAGAAAGATCAACAGAGACTAATTTGGCGTTAGGAATTTCTACTAACAACGAAAGACCTAAACAACCACTGCCGGCTCCAAGATCAATGATCCCAATATTTTCGATTTTAGATTCAGATTTTTCTGTATCTGCTAAGTCAAAAGCTCTTGATGTAACTAGGA
>JBHIVS010000128.1:0-7096 GCA_041987885.1 Pseudobdellovibrionaceae bacterium
ATCATCGATGTATTTTCAGCACCCTGCCCTACAGCCAAGTGCAGATTCATATTTTCTTCGGCCAATCTTTCGGCATCCCAAACTTCAACAGTCATTTCATCAATGCCCATCATATTTTCAAGGGCAAGATTTGCGAAAGTTTTAGGGTTTAATAAATTTGGAGGTAAATCCACCAAGTGACGAGCCACGTTTACTGCTTGAGCATTAACCATGGCCTCCTCAACAAGGTGTGGGGAAACTTTGCCATTTTCTTTGAAAACATGAACTTGAGGCAGAGACTCTAAATGCTTGCCATCCATGAATTGTTTGTAGTTATAAACAGCGATATCAAATCCAACCAGAGCGCCTAGTTCTTGTAAATCTGAAGTCCCAATAAAATGAACATTCAAAGTCTCAAGCCCTTGAGCTTTGATAGAATTTAAAAGTCCTCCAAAAATGTCTCTTGAATAAGTATATAAGGACTCATCTAAAAGCCCATCATGACCATTTTCATTCGCTCTTTTAGGAGTCAAAATCCAAACAGGTCCTGTTTCGCCAACATAGAAAGTGGTTTCTTTTTTCCCAATATTTTTCAATAAACCTGAGATCTGCCAAGA
Source organism: Pseudobdellovibrionaceae bacterium (assembly GCA_041987885.1). GTDB lineage: Bacteria > Bdellovibrionota > Bdellovibrionia > Bdellovibrionales > Bdellovibrionaceae > Bdellovibrio. The sequence goes on from JBHIVS010000128.1 coordinate 597, forward strand.
AAGAGCTGTCTCTGAGATAATTTCAGCCACGGTTTCAGTATCATTTTTACCGATATAATAGATATAACCTTGGGCATTTTCAGTATCTACGGGCTCTTGTTCAAACTTGAACGTTTCAACCCATGAGCTGATCGCAAACTCTCTTTGAGAGATTTCTTTCGCTGAAGACTTTTTTGTCGTAGATCTGCTTGCTGAAATCTTTGTTGAACGCTTTCCAGAAGTTTTGCTGTTTTTAGCTACTTTTGCTTTTACCGCTTTTTTTACTGTTTTCTTAGCCACAATTGCCCTCACATTCATTGACCGACATGGATCGGAGTCATTATGATTTATACAGTATGACCTTTGCAAAGACTACAAATCTTAAATTTTGCTTACTCAATGCAGAGAATCTTTTTCTGATGTTTGATGTCCCCCTAGAATCCGTTGATCCTGATTTGAAGGAATTCCAATGGCAAAAGCTCTCCAGTTCCAAATTTGAAAATAAGCCTCTTAAAAAATGCCTCGATTTACAAAAGTGTCTTTTTGAAATCGACGCGGACATCGTGATGCTTTGCGAAGTAGGCGGCATTGAGTCCCTCAAAAACTTCAACAAACACTTTATGAACGATCTGTATGAGCCTTATTTAATTGAGGGCAACTCAGATCGCAATATCGATGTGGGCTTTCTTATTAGAAAAACTCTGACGCTAAAGGTAGAACTTAGTTCGAATAAAGACAGACTCATTAACTATCTTTATCCCCATGAGGTTCAGTCTCTACAAAATGGTTATGCCGTTAAAGGAAATACTGAACTTACCAGCCATCGCTTTTCTAGAGATGTGGCAGAGTTAAAAGTTTTCTTTAATAATTCAAGCAAAGCAGATCTAATCATTTTACTTACTCACCTAAAATCCCGCTTAGACCCAGAGCGCATTGATCCCAACGGTTTCGAGCGAAGACAGGCAGAACTAAAAACCTTGCTTGATATCTACAAAGAAATCAAAACCGCCAATCCTCAGCTACCGATTATTGTCGCAGGGGATTTTAATGGAAATGCAAGTTCGACAAATACGGATGAGGAATTCAAAGAACTCTATAACAACTCGGACTTAAAAGACGTCCTTGAATACGCAAACATTGCCCCTGAAGATCGAGCTACTTTTTACCAAGTAAGGAACTCATCCAGAGCCGACGGCAAACAGATCGACTTTGTTTTTCTGTCACCGGAGACCGCATTGTATCTTAACAAAGATACGGCCTCAGTTTTTAGATACCGAGATGAGAGGGGTTTTGCCGCGCCTATCCCGCGTAATATGGATTTGAAGGCAAAACTGCCCTCTGATCATTACCCTATCGTCTTTGAACTTTGGGGACTTCCTCTTGCCTAAAATTCAATAATCTTTTACCATGACTTCATTATGGCGATTGAAAAAACAATGCTTCCAGACATTAGCGTTTCAAGTAAAGTGAACTATATCGAATCGGAATCAAAGCCCGAAGATGGTTACTATTTCTTTGCTTACACGATCTACATAAAAAATTCTGGCGAAGCGACGGCTCAACTTTTAAGTCGTCACTGGCATATTACGGATGCTCAAGGCAATGTTGAGGAAGTTCGTGGGAACGGCGTCGTAGGAATGCAGCCAAAAATTCCACCAAGCAGTACCTTCAAATACGACAGTGCTTGCCCGCTTTCTACAAAAACAGGGACAATGAAAGGTTCTTATACCTTTATTACCGACACCGGAGAAACCTTCGAAGTTGAAATTCCTGAGTTCTTTTTAATCGCCCCGTCAGCTTTACACTAAAGCCTCAAAGCCGTTAAGGACAACGAAACTCCTGATTCCCCGAAAAGGTCTAGTTTTTTAAATTTAAGATAGATGATCCTAAGAAGCCTGTGATAGGTAGGTGTTCGGCTTTTTAAGGAGCTTTTATGAAAATGATTTCTTCATTGCGCAATTTATTGGGTTTAGAGAAAAAAGAATATTCAAGCTGCATGATCGTCACCGAACAAGAAGGTGCCGAAATTTGGATTAACGACGAAAATACCTTTAAGGTCACTCCGTCACTTATTCAAATAGAGCAAAATAAAGAAGTTTCTTTAAAGTTAAAATTCCATGGGCATGAAACTCATTTCGTAAATTTATTTACAGATAAACCTCGTTCTTTTTATTATACTGAGCTTAAAAGAATTCCTCTTCGTTTAGTGAAAGTTCAGGAGACCTATGAACACTCTCTTTAAAAAAACTGCCCGCCTGACAATTCGTCCTTTAGAAAAGTTTGACTATATTAATTGGCAACAAACCTATGCGGAATTAGCTCCGGCAAAAAATGAATGGGACGAATCTGCATGGAAGGATTCTGAGCTAACGTCTAAAAAATTCAATGAATTATTAAAAGCCCAAAACAAATCCGCGAAGCTTGATCAAAACTATTACTTCGGAATTTTCTATAACGAAGATGGGCGATTGGTCGGCCTGATTAATTTGATGGATATTTCAAGAGGCCCTTTTCAAAATGGCTATATTGGCTATCGCATTTTCAATCCCTATTGGGGATACGGTTTTGCCCAAGAGGCAATTGTCGCAGCTCAAGAAATTGGATTTAAAAAACTAAAACTCCACCGCCTAGAAGCTGGCATTTCACCAACCAACAAAGCTTCCATCAAAGCCGCTAAAAAAACAGGATTTCGCAAAGAAGGCCTCAGCAAAAACAGACTTAATATTCGAGGAAAATGGCAAGACATGCTTATCTACGCCATGACTATCGAAGACTACAAAACCCACCACTCATCTCAAAAGTCCTCTAAGAAAAATAAAAACCAATAATATTTTATCATGAAAAGAACCCCTTTAGTTGCTGGCAAAAAGATGAGCGCTTCGATAACAACAGAGGGTAATCCTTAAAGTTGAAGTCCTCGCAGACGCCTCTGTGCCTTTGGCTTGAGGCTGCTGTGGAGATCAACTTTAAGGACTACGCATGAGGGTTGCCCAACCCTCTTTTGTTTTTTGATAAATATGACGCTGATGAAGTCGCCCTTCAAGACCGAACCAGAATTCAATCTCCGTAGGAACAACTCTCCACCCGCCCCATTGTGGAGGACGAGGCACTGGCTGATTTGCAAACTTTTCTTCGAAATGAGTCACTCGATCTTGCAACCATTCAATATTAGGAATTTCAGAACTCTGCAATGATGCCCAGGCACCAATTTGACTCAATCTCGCTCGAGTCGAAAAGTACTGGTCACTTTCTTGAGAGGAAATTTTTTCGGCAATCCCTGTGATTCTGATTTGCTGCCACAAAACAGGCCAATGAAAATTTAAGCAAACCTTGGGATTATGAAGAATATCGCGACCTTTATGAGAATCGTAATTCCCGTAGAAAACAAAGCCCCCTCTTGAGACTTCCTTCAGGTAAACAATTCTTACCGAAGGAGTTCCATCTTCACTCACCGTCGCGACAGACATGGCATTGTGCTCAGGAACTTTTTTTTCAAGAGCCTGATTTAACAGACTCTCGAAATTAACAAAGGGGTCTTTGCTCACATCAAACATTGATATTATTTCTTTTTGTCTGCTTTAACGATGTCGATAAGTTCAACTTCGAAAACAAGAACTGAATTTGGTGGGATACCTGGGCGACCAGATGGACCGTAAGCAAGTTCAGGTGGGATGAAAAGTTTAGCTTTACCGCCAACTTTCATTAGTTGAAGAGCTTCTGTCCAACCTGGGATAACGCCACCAACTGGAAATTCAGCAGGTTGACCTCTGTCTACAGAAGAATCGAATTTTTCACCGTTCGTCAAAGTACCTGTGTAATGAACTCTAACAACGTCTTCTTTTTTAGGAGAAGAGCCAGTACCTTCTTTTTCAACGATATATTGCAGACCCGAAGCCGTTGTTTTTACGCCAGCAGCAGATTTATTTTTTTCAAGATACTCTTTGCCACCTTTAGCATTTGTTTCTGCAACTTCTTGAGCCTTTTTCATAGCTAGCTCTTGCAATTTCATCATCGCAGCTTGCATTTCGTCGTTAGTCATTTTGTTTTCGCCTTTAACAGCGTCTTTCAAAGCCATTGCCAATGCATCAGCGTCGAAATCAATATTTTGCTGTTTTAGGTTTCCACCAATTTGTTGTCCGATTGCATAAGATGCTTTCGCTGTGTCAGAATCCAAACTTACTTTTTTTTGACAAGCTGTTGTCGTCGCCATTGCTGCTACAACTAGTCCGCCAAGAACTAACTTATTCATGATGTCTCCTCTAAAGGGTTATTTACTTAATTTACACCGGAACTAGTTTGATACGCTTTCTATAAATTTAATATACTTAACGCGTAGGGAAAAAAGAAAAAGCTACCGAGCACTCGGTAGCTTTTTAAAGAAAATTACAAGACTCAAAAAGTAACTTTGAGTATTTTTTTGAACTCAGTCATTCCAAGGATTCAGAGCTAGAAAAAATTAAGACTTTTTCTCTGTCTCTTGCTCTTCAACAGTTTGCTTATTTATGGGCTGTTGAGGGTTCTGAGAAATTTGAGCTTTATTGACTTCTTTCTCTGGAGCATCCGCATCACTAAGACCTTTTTTAAATCCACGAATAGCATCACCCAAAGATCTTCCTAATTCAGGAAGTTTTTTTGGTCCAAAAATCAATAGTGCGATCACACCAATCAACAGAAGTTCTTGCATGCCTAAATTCATAAGGCCTCCTCATTCGAGCCGCTTTTATATCTCAATTTTTATAAAACAGTCATCACCACAATATCAACACGGAGCAAAAAAGTCCTTTTTATTCTCCAAACCTACAAAAGCCACAGACAACAAAGGGCAATTAAAGTCGGCACCAAGGCCATCTTTAAGAGCTGGACAGGACTCAAGCCGTCTGGGAATTGTTTACTAAGAATAGAATATCCTGCCGCATTGGGAGCATTGGCAATAATCGTCAAACCACCACCACCGATAGCTCCAGCTACCAAAGCATACTTACTAAGATCACTCAATCCGTCTACTTGCGACCCTAAAAAAGTCAAAGCCGCATTATCAGTCACAGCCGTTAAACCAGCGGCCCCCAAAAACAAGGCCAATTCATCCATATTCGACAATAATGGGGTCAACCACCACTTTTGAAAAGCTCCAAACTGAATAATTCCCCCTAAAAACAAAGCCACCAAAAGACTTTCCTTCAAACGAAGAGAATCATGATATCTCTGACTGACAGAGGCCACTCCGAGAAAAAGTAAAAACAAACCCATAAAGGCATTTTGATAGTGAGCTGTTAATACAATTCCCACCAAAAAAGCCAAATGCACAGACGTAATCATCACAGGAATTGGTGCCTGTGCTCCAGACAAACGAGTTTCGACTTCTTGCAAAGTAATACAGTTTTCAGAAATACTTTTTCTAAATAACAACACCAATAAAAAAGCATTCACGCAAATTGCAATTGCAGCCTTCCAACCAAAACTCATAAATACATAATTTAAATCCCAACCCCAGGTTTGTGCGACCATTAAAATCGGCGGGGCCGCAAAAGGAGTCAGAGCTCCCCCAATAGATACATTTACAAACAACACGGCCAACAATCCATAAAGGAGTTTGCTTTCATTTTTTTGCAACATCGAATTGAGCAAAAATGCAGTCACCGTCATCGCCGCAGGCTCTGTGATAAAGCTACCACTCAATGGCCCCAAAATCATAATCACAAACATATCCGTGATTTTTTGAGGCGTTTTAAAAATGGCTCCACAAAGTGTACTGACTGCCAAAATGGATTTACGAGCCACTGCCAAAATAGGACGAGTGGAACAAACAACCATAATCACAAAAATAAAAAAGGGCTCAATAAAATTCAGACTTTGTTGATATCGAATTGCGACATCCCAACCTTCGATTCCAATAAAAATGGCCATGAACAAAGAGGCCCATAACGCAAAAACCGCTTCGACTTCTCCTAGAAGATGAAAGATATTGCTCCAAACAGAGTCTTTGGGAAATTTATGAGAAAGAGCCGTGAATTTACCCACCAAAAAAGTATGAGTAACAGCCAAACCAAACATTATTGTTCCGATGAGTTCCATGATAGTAAATTGCATGGACTTAGTTTATTTGAGAATAATCCTGGCAACAAATAAATTACTTAACGACAGGCCGTAACTCCTGCTCTTACCCTCGCCTGCTGTTCTGCCATTTCCGAAGGCGAGTAAGTCATTTCATCTAAATTACATGAGTTTTCTTTCAGCAATTCGACGATTCTTGTTTTTTCTGAAGGAGTTAGAGTCAGCCTCCAATAAAGTTTAATCTGTAGCCAATGTTTAAGATACTCACAGGTATAAGCACGATTGGGCGGCACATAGCGCTCTGGAGTTCTGTCACTTTTACTGCTGTTTTCTGAAGACTGTACCGCTAATAAATGAAATTCATTCCCAAGATAGTTCCCATATACACAGCGCTTTTGTTTAGACCAAGCATGTGCTCCGTTAATATAGGCATTTTTTAAAGGCACCACATGGTCAATTTCTATTTGTGA
>JBHIVS010000129.1:0-7021 GCA_041987885.1 Pseudobdellovibrionaceae bacterium
GTACAATTCGTTTTGTGCGCAATGGAAAAGCGCACAGATAGGACTCGTCAGTCAAGCTTAGATCGGTTTTTTGAAGCTCGGCCAATCCATATTTAAGTTCTTGGATAAGGTCTTGAGAGGCTGTGGAAAAAAAAGCCTTAGCATCTGAACGTGTTTCGAGACCATTTTTTTCAAGAAAGAAAAGTCCTTTCCATTCCGGAGATTTAGAAAATATAAGAATTTGATTTTCAATTTCAAAAGATTTTGCTTGATTGCTTTTTGTATCAATATTTTGCACAGAGCTTGCAATGGATTTATTTGTAAAAATAGAGAGAGTCGATAATAAAAAAATAGCTACATGTTTTACCATGTAGCTATTCTGTTCTAAGTTATTGTTCTATACAATAATTAGATGCCGCAATAGTTTGCGTTATTTTCTTTAACGATAGCAATTTTATCTGAAATCTCAGTGCTGTCATTTGTGCTGAAAATTTGTTTGTAATGATTTTTGATCGCTGGAGAAATATCGTTTTTGCAACCTAGAAGGTTGTTCAAGCTAGCCAAAGTTTGACCTTCACCACGAGCCGCTTCTTTGTTTAAAGTTTCTTTGTTTGCCTCAACGAAGCTTACAAGTTTCTGGCGAGCACCACCATCAACGCAATTAGATGTTCCAGAAGTAATGCCGAATGTTTGGCTTCCAGAAGTTCCATTAGTTGTTGATGCAAATACTTGATTTTGATCTTGCATGATCACATTGCCAAGTCCGCAACCAGCAGGGCCAACTTGAGCTTGAGCTGCAAAACCAAGAGCGAGAATAGATGTAAAAGCTAAAAATTTCATTTTTTTACCTCAATTAAATTTTACAAGAGTTAGAAAGTTCGCTGTCAGTTTGAATTGTATTCAACATTTGACGGGCTTGATCGTAGCTATCATCTTTGTGAAAGATGTTTTTGTAGTTTGATTGAACTTTTTGAGAGAAAAGCTCCGTGCTTTGGCAGTTGTAGATAAGAGCAAGATTTGCCAAAGTATCACCTTCACCACGAGAAGCTTCTTTCATGATCGTTTCGCGATTTGATTCGATATAAGCAGCAGCTCTTTGGCCCATTTTTGGAATATCACAGTTGGAAGTTCCAGATGTAATACCGAAAGTTTGATTGCCATAAAGTCCGTTAGTTGTTGCTGCTGGAACTTGCACAAGGCCTTTTTGAGTTCCAAAAATAATTGAGCCAAGCCCACAACCTGCCAAGCCATAGCCTCCTCCAGAAAATTGTTCTGATAGAGATTTTTGTTCTGCCATTGCTGGTGTTGCTAGTGATAAAGCGAGTGCTGGAAGCACGTACTTCATTAGGTTCATGAAATCCTCCTGATGTTTGATATATTGAAGCAATTTTTTAAACACTTAGGAATCAGATTTTGAGGGGCTCGACCTCTTGAAGCGCTTGTTATTTTTTGATTAAGATGACTAAAAAACGGGCAAAAAAAGATGTGAAAATCAATATACTCGCTCTGATATTTACATACCGTGCTAAGGGTGAGTTTTGTCTTGATAACTAAACGCGAAATGTAGGTCAATAGGGGACGCGAATTTTTAAGGGAATCTAAATGATTCTGTAGAGGTTCGCAAGAAGGGGGTGAGTGATGTTTTCAAGGATAAAAATTCTGTACAAAAAATGCATCCTACTTGCAATCCTTCTTGTTGGTTTGCCGCTGATTACTTCAGCAAAGGTACTGGTTATTTCGGATGTTGATGATACTTTAAAGCTTGCTCATGTTAGAAGCTTAAAGTTCGCAGCCTATCATGCTGTTGATTTTAAAAGCCGTTTTTTTGGAATGGCCTCTTTGTTGAGAACAATAGTTCAAGAGCAGGACTCTCAGTTGGTATATCTTTCTAATGCTCCAGAGTGGTTGATGAAAAATGTCCACACTCGTTTTTTAGAGTTTGGCCAGTTCCCCGCAGGTATTTATCGTGGACGTGACTGGGGCGATAAAAAGGAAGAGCATAAGCTCAATGAAATTACGAACTATATCCGTCAGTTCAATCCGTCAAAAATTATTTTAATAGGTGATAACGGAGAGCTGGATTCCAGTATTTATTCAAAAATTTATAAAGAGTTTAATACAGAAGCTCGACCAGTACTTAGTTATATCCGAGTTCTCTATGGTCTGGATAAAAAGAAAGAGGGGATTAAGCCGGCTCCTGAGCAATTGGGCTTTATGACTCCTTTTGAGATTGTTTTGGATCTTGAGAAAAATCAGGTTCTAAGTGCAGAGACCACAGAGGCTTATATTGAGAATGAAGGACTGCGGTTTTTGACTCTTGCCATGGAAACAAAAGAGCAAAAGTATGTCTATTTTCAAGACTGTCATTTTTATACTCATCCTTTAAACGAATACAGCGAGCGTTTTGATTTTATCGAAGGTCTGGCTACGGATATCGAGCGTTTTTGCTCTAAATGATGATTGTAATCTTCCATATTTGTTCAATAATTCTGTAAGATCCTTATATCAACAAGGAGGACAGCTTTGGAAGGTCTTCAAACGATTGCATCCGGTGAACAAATACTTATTCTCGAGGACGATCCCGTCCTGGCTCAAGGCTTAGCTTTAAACCTAGAACTCAATGGATATAAATATCAACACGCACCTCGAGTGCAGGACGCTTTGAAGTTAATGGAAACTCAAAGTTTTGCTCTGGCGGTTGTGGATGTTGGCTTACCTGACGGAAGCGGATTTGATTTCTGTAGAGAAGTTAGAAAAAGAAAAATTGATATTCCATTAGTCATTTTAACGGCTCAAACTGATGAGGATTCCGTGGTCGAAGGGCTTGAAGCCGGTGCGAACGACTATGTTAAAAAGCCCTATAGCAACAAAGAAATTATCGCACGTATCAGAGCTTTTTTAAGAAAAGTAAAATCAGACGAGCAGGTTTTAAAGTTCGAAGGTCTAGAGATGAATTTAGGTCAACGCAAAGTTTTTTATAATAGCAAAGACATTGATGCCAATCGTAGAGAGTTTGAGTTGTTACGAATTTTCATGCTTAGACCAGGGATTGTTTTTACTCGTGAAAGCATCATCAGTCAGTTAGGGACGGCTGATGATATCTCTGACAGAACTATTGATTCCCACATAAGTCATTTAAGAGCGAAATTAAAAAGTTCAGGAGCTGCTGATATAAAAATCCGCGCGGAATATGGTGTGGGATATCGGTTGACCAAAGATGTTTAGATCTAAATTGATTTTTAGATATTTAGTTTTTGGTGTTTTAATTGCCTGTACTTTTTTATTGCTGACTCAGTTAACTGCACATTGGCTGCAGGACTATTCACAAAAAGAAAGACGTCGATTGACCCAAGGTCCTTTTCTACTTGTGAGCACCTTATTAGAAGGTGTTCCCGCAGAGGAGCGAGTTTCTTTACTAGAAAAAGTAAAAGATAAAAATCCAAGAGATTTTGTTGTCAATGCCATGTTCTTGCTTAATGAGAATCATGAAATTCTTTATCCGCAAGATAGAAAAGGCGACAAATACAAATCCTCAGAACAAGATATAATTTCAGAAGTTCAAGGAGAGCCGAAGCAGTACTTGGTTCAAGTCTTTAGCTTGGCTCAAAAAGAGGCTTCTGCTCGACGTCGTCCTATGCCGCCGATGCCTCCAGGCTTTGGTGATAAGGGAATGCAAAGACCTCCGCCAGACATGATGGGGGATTTTCCGCCTCCTCCGCCGCCATCTTCTTCCGGTGTCGCTGAGATGAGGGGTAAGGTTCCGCCTCCGCCACCTCAAGGATTTGGACCACCACCAAAGATGGAAGAGCCACGTCCTATGCCTTTCACGGGTATCTATATTATTCAGATTGTGGCTCTGTTTGGTGCGGTACTGATTACAGTTTTAGGATTGGTTTGGAGCTTAAGAGCCAAGGCTAAACTTGCCGAAGATGTTATTAGTGATATGAGAAAAGGAAATCTAAAGGCACGTTTTCCAATCAGTCAGAGTGATGAAGTTGGGCAGATTATGATTTCCTTTAATAAGATGGCCGATGAAATTGAATACTTGGTAGAGAGCTTAAGGAAAACAGAGGCGAGTCGTAGGGATTTACTCAGAGAATTGGCCCATGATTTACGAACTCCCATTGCTTCTATGCGGACTTTACTAGAAACAATTTATGAAAATCAAGATCGTTTGTCTCCTGAGAAAATGAAAGAGATTTTAAAAACGGCTCTGCAAGAAATTAATTATTTTAGCAATTTGGTCGATGATCTTTTATTTTTAGGCCGAGTTGAAGAACCTGGCTATAGAGTGAGTCATGAATCCTGTGATTTATCTGAATTGATTCGAGATGAGGTGAGCGCTGTCTCTGGAAGAATTGCAGGTGTTGAATGTCGCTTAGATATTCCTGAAATAGCTTCCTTTAAGGGGGACGCTCAGTTGTTAAAACGATTACTGCGCAATGGATTAGAGAATGCGATTTCATATGCTCGCTCTGAGGTCAGGGTGTCTTTGAAAGAACAGGATCATAAGTTGTATTTGTCCATCGAGGATGATGGCGCAGGGTTTTCGGATAATGCCTTAAAATCGTTTGGCCATAAAAAATTCAGCAGAGAGTTTTTTAATGAAGGTTCCAAGGGTAAGAGAATTAGCATTGGCTTAGGATCGGTGATTATGAAATCCATTGTCGATGTGCATAGGGGCTCTATTGTCGCAGAAAACTATCGTATTGATGGTAAGGTGGCTGGTGCTAGGATTTCTATGGTATTTCCTCTTATCGAAAGCAGTGAAGTCTAAGGTCATTTAAAATCGAGATAAATTTATAAAAGGCCCGAGGGGCCGTTTTTTTTGATGATTCATGGCCAAAGTTGATATACCTAGTGGTCATGAAAAAATATCTACTGCCGTTCATTCTTTTAGTAAGTTTAAATGCCCAAGCTATTACTTGGAAAATATTTGATGCTTGTTCCGAGGAAGCTATTCACCAAGGTGATTATTCAGCAAATATTGAAAAATCTGTAGGGGATATCTCTATTGAAATTTTCGAACAACAGGGATTTCCCTATATCGGAAATGCTCAGGGAATTAATTCTATTTTAAATACTCCGATTGGTATGGATAGCATTGAAGTTGTTTCTGATGAAGAGATGCGTGTCTATGGATGGTGTTACTTAGTAAATGGGAAGCAACCTTTGGATATGGCAAGTGAAGTAAAATTTAGCTCTCAAGATGACAAGCTAATATGGTTCCATGCTTATTCTACGAATTTACGCAACGAGTGGATTGATTATTGCGTACCTGCAAACTGGGAAAAACCAGATATGTTCTGTAAAAAGAACAAATAGCTTTAGTAAATCTAAAGATAAATTTGAAGGTCAGCATAGAAAAGCTACAGTTTAAAAAATAAAAAGGAGACTATTGTCTCCTTTTTATTTTTCTTGCTTCGTAAATTTAAATTAGAAACATTGTACTGCGAACTCGTTTACGTTTTGATTTTTTACAGCCAGACCCACTAATTTTTTAACTGGAACATCTGGTTCAGTGAGCCACATTTCTACTTTGAGGTGTGGAATTACCGATGCTAGGCTTTGGAAGCCTTTGGCTTTGGCAAAGTTTGCTAGCTCTGTATAAGTCATATTACAGTAGTAAAAAAAGTCGTCGTATTCTTCATTGATAAATGGCTCTACAGAAACATCATCATAATGCAGATTTCCAGAACTTGTTTGATAAACAGCATAATAGATGAGAGTCCCTTTTGGATTTGAAGGTAAAGAAACTATGCGTGCTGCTTGGAAAGTTGAAGTCGCTTCTGATTCAATTCTGAAATCTAAACCACCCTGTGAAACATTCGCACAGGTTGTTTTAGGTAGAGAAGCCGTTGATACCGAAGACCCAGAGCTAGAGCCAGAGCTAGACCCAGAGCTAGACCCTGAGGAAGCAGAACCGCTATTTGATGAGTCTGAGCCAGAGTTTGAAGAGCTCGATCCAGAATTAGAAGAGCTAGATCCTGAACTTACTGAAGACCCTTGATTTGAGCCCGAGCTGGCACTATTTGAGGACTGAGAAGAGCTTGTTGATTCTAAAGTTTCAGGCGAATTTTCAGCAGAAAATTTACCTTGAGAACATGCGATCATACTTAATGTCGATGAAAATAAAATAAGTTTATTGATTCTGTTGTACACCGTTAACCCCCCGATCAATGTATACCTGTATGGGTTATTAACCTGCAAAATAGAATCCATCACTGTTCCATAATTCATTAAAACAAAACGACGATTCAATACAGATAGTTAGTAAACAGAGAATGAAACACTTCTCAATATGAGATGTCGATTTTTTTAAAACTGAGTATTGCTTATACAATAAAATATTGAATATCGACGGAAATTTCGAACGATGGAACAGAGGGGTTATTCTTAAATTCAACCTATGCATTTTGAAGAGTGCATAGGTTGAACATAATAGCTTCTTTTTAGCTGTATTGTCTTTGCAGTGACTAAGTTTTAGCTAGAAACTTTTCTATTTCATTTTGGGCGTCGGCTTTTTTTGATATTCTGGCTTCTTTGTATTCAATTCCAGAAGCTGCAAATAATTCTGGCGTTGTGATAGAGCCTTTGCGTCCTCTTTGTTTAAATCGACCTTTAATATATCCCTCTGCATAGATAATCTCGCCTACAACAAATTTTTGAGAAATAAAAAAGTCTTTTTCATCCCAAGACTCGATAGTTGTAATCATTTTGAATTTTTGGAAAGGCTCTAAAGATTTTTTAAATCGAATACTTTGAGAAACGACTACGGGGTAAAAACCTTTTTTAACCAAGGTGCCGAAAATTCCTGCTTTGATCATTAAGTCAACTCGGCCCAAATCCATTAAAGATAAATACTTTCCATTGTTCATGTGAAAGTTAATGTCCAAGTCTGAAGGCGCTACGCGAAAATTGGTTTCGCAGGAATCGAAAATATCAATTCTCTTGCAGACAAAAGCTCTTTTAATAAGCAATAGTATAAGTCGAATGTACAAGTTCATATCAGCACCTCTTCAGTATCATCTTAATGGACCCA
>JBHIVS010000130.1:0-7000 GCA_041987885.1 Pseudobdellovibrionaceae bacterium
TTTCATGACGGGGGTTTGACTTAGAGATCCAAAATTCATATCCGTCAAAGAAGCGGGAGCTGTAAGATCAGCAAGAGTGTACCAACCGCCGTTGCTGATTGCAGCAGAAATATTTCCAGCGGCGTCAATAGCTCTAAGTCTTGGGTAGTAGACAGTATTAAATGATAAATTTAAGGAAGTAATTTGATAACTTGTGACTAAGCCAATATCTGTCCAAGCTAGAATATTTTCTGTTGATGGAGAGGTTCCAATTGCAATTTGATATTTGCTGATGGTGTTTTCTTCGGAAAAGGCAGTCCATGTAAATGTCGGACTGGTTGTGATTGAAGGGTAGTAGTAAGGTGAATGTGAAATAGTAGTCTCAATAGGTGCTTGAGTATCTTTGATCCAAGTCGTATAGGAGTATTCAGAAGTCGGTTGAGTTTTTCCAAACTTATCTTTTGCAATTACACAGATCTTCATGGGGCCGTCTGGGATGGCATTTAAAGAAACAGATTGAGTTTCATCTAAAGAAGTGGAGCTCTCCTAATAGCCATTTTTTTCAAGACAATCCGTAGATGAGTTTGGTCCAATTTTATAGTAAAATCCTGTTACATCTTGAGATAAACTGGAAACAGAAAATTCAGCCGCGGGAATATTTGAAACAGCGGTAGTGTCTAAGTTTATTTGTATTTCATTTTTTAATATAGAAGAATAATCAGCACTTTTTTCTATCAAATATAAGTTTGCATCTATAGTGCAGGCAGAGAGAATCAGTAGAAGAGATAGGCTTGCAATAACGGTCTTAATTTGCATCGATTAATTATCGGATAAAATCGACAAATTCTTAACCGGAAACGATCTGATTATTACTGGTATTGTCTCAGAAAGATATTTTTAGAAAGAATAACCTTTAGATTGCGCTAGAATTTCATTGCTAAAGAAGATTCTAAGACATACTGGAACTTGTTGTATCTCAAGTGCAGTGTATAGTTTTTGAGTTAAAATGTTGCCAATAATATTGCGGCCAAGTTTATTTTGAATACGCATTCTGAAATTATAAGGTTCTTCGAATTCCTCTTTGTTTTCAGGGGCGAACATGCCTCGTTGATTCTCTTCAGCTTCCAAGCATGCTTCTGCATATTCTAAAAGTTTGTCGTGATTTGCACTGTCGATATCATAGGGAAGTCCCCATCCATTAAGAACGATTTCTTTATTAATTTCTAAATCATTAACTTTCAGTACTCCTAAAATACGACCGTGACGATCTGTTTGGCTTTCGTTAGCCAGCGTGATGATTTTATCAGCTGGAATTAAAGAAATTAGAAAGCTACGAGCTTTCATTGAGATGGCACCTTGAGATTTGTTTTGAAAAGCGGTCTCTGGAGTATCAACACTTGCGAGACGAATTTTATAAGTCTCTTGTTTTTTCTCATTGATGGCAGTGATGGTATCTCCATCGTGAATATCAATAACTTTAACTTTGATATCGGCAAGGGCTTGAGAGATAGAAAAAAGGACTACTAGATAAATAAGCTTTTTCATGCCCCACAGATACCAAATAAATACAGATGGAGCAAGAGGCGAAGGGTTTTTGAAGCAAGACATGTAAAATGTATCTAAAGATGGGAGCCCTAAGCCGCGTCAGTGAGATCCGCAAGGAATTCATGTGCTAGCTGTTCCGTAAGAGCCAGTGATTTTGAATTGTAGGCAGACTTTTCGCCAATTCCCATCACTAATCCTATGACAAGATCTTGTTCGATAATAGGAACAATAGTCACATGATCGGGAATCACGCTGTCAGTCCAATTTTCAAAGAAGGTTTCGTTGATGGGATTGATGCTGATGTATCCATGGAAAGATTTGTGTGTAGATACGGGAATGTTAAAAATACTTGGTGTTTTTAAAGGAACTCGCAGAGTTGTGTCTTTAGGGTCTGCAAATCCTGTATTCCAGGCAAAAGCTAAGAGTTGAGAGCTAGACTCATCCAGTGACAAAATCATCACTTTTGCAAAGTGCTGCTCCATTTCTTTGAAGGTATGAGTGATTTTTTCTTCTATTAGATCACGATGTTTTTTCTTGAATTTTTCAAGTAAAAAACTACTTGCGGAGGCAGGATTAAAAAAAGGCTTAGCAACTCCGCCAGAACGTGGTCTTGGGATTTCTGGTAAAGCTGCGGAAATAATTTTTTCATCTGTATCGTTAAGTCCTGAATTGTAAGAGCTCTCATTCTCTACGAACCCAGTCATAGTTTCTTCTGGAGGTGGTGGAGGTACTTTTTTTTCTTTGGCTTCTAGTGCACTTTCACGGGGAGGCATCGGAACGATACGAGTTCTCATTTCGCTCTCAAGCACGTCATCTTCTACGGGAAATTCATCTTTCTCTTTTAGATCATTTTCAGATGCATTATCGGGAATAGCAGCAAGGCTTTGTTCAAGCGATGATAATAAAGAAGGCTCGTTTTTAGAAAGAAGAATTGGTGAGCTACTTGTGCTAGGGATATTCAGATCTAAAAGATCACTTTCTCCTTCAGATTCTTCAGAGTGGTCTGTTGCTTCCGCGGACTCCTGTGCAGCTTCTTGTATTTCGTTTTCAGAGGAAACTTCGTTTTCAAAAGACAGATTTAAATCATCAAATGAGGCAGAGTCAGTTTTGAATTGAGTAGACGTTAAATCTTGAAAAAGTCCTTCTGGCAATTCGCTGGTAGAGGGAATTGTTGGAGCTTTTTCCGATGCAAGTTTTTGAGATGCAGATCCTTGATATTGACTCCAGCGAGTATTGAGGTCTTCAGAACCTGCAAGAACGAAAATATGACTGCCAGAAAAAGAAAGACCCTGTGGCGGGTTTAAACAAGCAATAATTAAAGCCCCATCCCACTCCGCCACAGGAAGACACTCATTACTCCAAGAAAATTGGGTCGCCCACTTACGATAAAATTCGGCAGAGCCATGAGTTTCTTTAAAAAATATTGAATTCAATACTGGCAGTTGGTAATGGGCAATTGCCCAGGATAGGTACTCAGAATCACTAATGATTTTAGCATCTAAAACTGCCTTTAGAGGACTTGTTGAAGAGTCAAATTTAGGCATGGCGAAGCCTGACTTTTCAATACGAGTTTTAAAATGTTCATACCAAGCTTGAGTCTTCATCAGCGAACTTATCGGGTAAAAAATCAAAAACCTAAGAAAAATAGAGGTCTAGTTCAGTTTTGAGGTCTAGGTCTGGGAAGAGTTAGGGAGGGGCTGTGCGAAAAATAGGCTCTAGAGGGTGTAGAAATTTCTCGAACTGTTAACGCACAAGACATCTCATTTTGTTAGATTCTTATAAGAGTTTTAAATACTTAAGAAGTGTGCTAGATTCCGGCCGCTTATGATATCGACCAAAGTTTTATACTATTTTGATCACAATGCGACGACTCCTGTTTCTAAAGAAGTTTTAGAGGCTCTGCCAGACTTTGCGCAAAGTTGGGGAAACCCAAGCTCTATTCATTGGGGTGGTCGTCAGCCTAAAAATATTCTACGTGATGCGCGAAAAGCTTTGTCTGAGGCTTTGGGGTGTTCACCTTTGGAATTGGTTTTTACTTCAGGTGGAAGTGAGGCCAATAACACCGTTATCAAAGGTGTTTTTGATATGTATCAATCCAGTCGTTGTCTGGAGTCTCCTCGGAAATGTCGTTTTCATTATATCACGACACAGGTTGAGCATCCGAGTGTGATGAAGACCATGGAACATCTGGAAAAACTAGGCGCTAAAGTCAGCTATATTCCTGTGAATCGGAAGGGTGAATTAGATTTAAATTTTTATAGAGAACATCTTTCGGAAGAAACAGCCTTGGTGTCTGTGATGTTTGCAAATAATGAAACGGGAACTCTTTTTCCCATTAAAGAAATGGCTGAACTTGCCCATGCTAAGGGTGCTTTATTTCACACAGATGCTGTGCAAGGCTTTGGGAAAGCTGTTTTAAACTTTAAAGATCTGAATGTTGATTTTGCTTCGATCTCTGGCCATAAATTTTATTCTTTGAAGGGCACGGGAGCTTTGTTTATTAAAAAAGGAAATACAATTTCTTCGTTGATTCACGGAGGAGCCCAGGAACGCCATCGCCGTGGAGGTACGGAAAATACCCTAGGTATTGGAGCACTAGGAGTTGTTGCAAAGAAAGCATCACTCATTTCTGCGCAGGCTGAAAATATTGAAGTCTTGCGTGCGCATATGGAAACGAGGATTCTAAATGAAATTTCTGATGTGACCATCACTGCAGGGGAAACTTCTCGTTTATCGAATACAAGCTCTTTGGTTATTCCAGGAGTTGATGGTGAAACACTGTTGATGTCGTTGGATTTAAAAGGTTTTGCTGTTTCGACGGGGGCTGCGTGTTCTTCGGGAAATCCAGAGCCAAGTCCTGTTTTATTAGCGATGGGACTGTCTAGAGCGGAGGCTCAGAGTTCTTTACGTGTTAGTTTGGGTTGGGGAAATACTTTAGAAGAAGTAAATTTATTTGTTGATACGTTAATAGCTGTTGTTCAAAGGTTAAGACTTTTGAGTGAATCAGAAGGGGATTTAAAACATGTCTAAAGGACGAGTCCTTGTTGCTATGAGCGGAGGCGTGGATAGTTCTGCCGCGGCTGCGCTCTTAGTCGATCAGGGGTATGAAGTTATTGGTGCCACGATGCAAGTGTGGGATTATTCCACGTGTGATATCGAAGAAGGCAATGGGACTTGCTGTTCAAGCAGTGATGTTGATGATGCCAGAGCGGTGGCTGACCGTTTGGGTATTCCATTTTATGTGATCAATTGCGAAGCAAAATTTAAGGCCGCAGTTATTGATCCTTTTTTAAAGGCTTACCTCGAAGGTTCAACACCACTTCCATGTGTGAATTGTAATACTTATTTAAAATTCGATCATTTGGTGAAAAAAGCCAATGAGTTAGAATGCGATTTTATCGCTACGGGCCACTATGCAAAAATTGTCGAAGATAAAAATGGAAAAAGAACCATTCATACTTCGACGGATGATTGGAAAGATCAAACTTACTTCCTATTTACAATCGAGCCAGAACTTGTATCGAAATTATTATTCCCAGTAGGGGATATGAAAAAGCCAGATGTTCGTGCTTATTCGGAAGAGCGGGGCTTAGTAACAGCTCGTAAAAAAGATTCCCAAGGAATTTGTTTTGTAGGTAAACAAGGTTATCAAAACTTTATCAAAGATCACGTACCCTCAGAAGTTTTGAAAAGCAAAAAAGGAAAACTTAAACGTTATCCAACGGGCGAAGTTATGGCTGATCATGAGGGGATCCACAACTATACTTACGGTCAAAGTAAGGGATTAGGTATGGATCATCATGAAAAATTATTTGTGATAAAAATCGATGCTAACGACAATACTGTTTGGGTTGGTGATGAGCAGTATTTATTCTCTCATGAGGTTCATGTCGTTGATCCTAAATTATTAGATCAAATTCAAGACGGCGAAACCATGAATGTGAAAGTTCGTTACCAGCATAAGGGGTCGCAGGCCCAAGTGTTTAAAACTGAAAATGGCTTTAGATTAATGTTTGCAGAGCCTCAACGCGCAATCACCCCAGGGCAAGCCGCCGTATTTTACCGTGAACGACAACTTGTGGGGGGCGGATGGATCACTCTCTAAAGTATCAAGTTCATACTTTTGGCTGTAAGGTAAATACTTATGATGCTGGCTTGATTCAAAAGAATTTGAATTCAAGTGGTTTTGCTCCGGTTGTTTCCGGAGAAAAAAATGCGCGCATTCATGTTCTTAATACTTGTGCCGTGACTGCGGAAGCGACCAAAGAAGCCGTTCGTTATATTCGTCGTTTAAAAGTTAAAGATCCTTTTTGTACAGTTGTAGTTACTGGTTGTGCGGCTCAAGTAGATACGGGATCTTTTGAAAACTTACCTGGGGCTGATCTAGTTGTTGCTAATTCCCATAAAAGTTCTTTGCCGGAACTTTTAAATAAACATTTTCGTGGCGAATTAGAACAAAAAGTTTTTAAATCAAATATTTTTAAAAAAGAAGATTTAGAGGCTGGTGGGGGTATTGAAAAATCTCATACGCGTGCCTTTTTAAAAGTTCAAGATGGCTGCAATAGTTTTTGCACTTACTGTATTATTCCCTACGCACGTGGAAAAAGTCGCTCTATAAGTGTTGCTGATTTAGTTTTTCGTGTGAACGAGTTGTATAACGAGGGAGCTCGTGAGGTTGTTCTAACAGGTGTGCATATCGGAGACTATGAAGACGAAGTGGGTGGAAAAAAGTATGTACTTGAGGATCTTCTTGAAGCCATGCTTGCGAAAACGAAAGTCCCTAGATTCAGACTAGCTAGTTTGGAGCCGGTAGAGGTCACAGATAGAATGCTTGAGATTTATAAAGACTCAAGAATGACCCCACATTTTCATATGAGTATTCAAAGTGCAAATACAGATGTTCTGTTTCATATGAAGCGTAAATATACTCAAGAAGACGTCGCTAAATCTTTAAAGGCCATTGCAGAAAAAGTTCCAAACTCTTTTGTAGGAATGGATGTGATTACTGGTTTCCCGACAGAAACTGAAGAGCAGTTCCAAGATACTTATGATTGTTTGGCATCTTTGCCGTGGACGAAGCTCCATGTATTTCCCTATAGCGAGCGTCATGGGACGCGAGCTGCTGCTATGGATGTATCTGTGTACCCTCATATTAGAGCGGAGCGAGCGGCTCGCCTGCGTGAGTTAAGTATTAAAAGATATGAATCTGAAGCAAAAAAACAAATTGGCACTATTAAAAAAGTATTAATTTTAAAAAATGCAGCCAAAGGCGGGCAAGGTTTAAGTCACGATTATTGGCCTGTTGATATTCAAGGAGCAGAAGCATTTTTGGATCATTGGGCAGGTCAAGAAGTAGATGTTAAAATTCTAGCTTATGATCATTCCAATAAACAACATATGGAAGGTCATCTCATCGGAGAAATTATTGTAGCTGGTCAAAGTGCAGTGGCTGACTACGATGGCAACAAATCGACCC
>JBHIVS010000131.1:0-6985 GCA_041987885.1 Pseudobdellovibrionaceae bacterium
CAGAACTCAAGAAATTTCTCGTCTTATTGGTCGGTCACTGCGTGCGGCTGTTGACCTTAAAGGTCTGGGAGAAAAACAAATTATTATCGATTGTGATGTTTTAAATGCTGATGGAGGTACTAGAACTGCCTCTGTAACTGGTGGCTATGTGGCTTTGGCTCTTGCGCTTAAAAAGTTACACGGTTTGAATGAAATTAAAACATTCCCGTTACTTCATTATGTTTCTGCGATCAGTGTTGGTTTACACAATGACAATATTTTATTAGATCTGAACTACGAAGAAGATTCTATGATTGGAACAGACATGAATTTCGTCATGACTGATAAAAATCATTTCATCGAAGTTCAAGGTACAGCAGAGCATGTCCCTTTCACTCGTCCTCAATTTAATAAAATGATGGACGTCGCTGAAAAAGGTTGTCGTGAATTATTTTTACATCAAGCAACTGTCATGGGTGAAATCATGAAAGTAGCAGGTGTGTAGTGGAACTTTGGATTGCTACTGGAAATAAAGGCAAACTTTCAGAATACTCACAACTGCTTCGCGCCGTTGAGGGCTTAGAGCTACATCATCAAGGTGAAATTGCTTCTTTCACACCTCGCCCTGAAGATGGAAAAACCTTTGAAGACAATGCCCGTATCAAATCTAAAACACTAAAGGCTGTTAAATCCCACGCATGGATTTTAGGTGAAGATTCTGGCTTAGAAGTCGAAGGACTTAATAATCTACCTGGTATTCATTCTGCTCGTTATGCAGGTCCTAAAGCTTCTGATAGCGAAAATGTCGCTAAGCTTTTAAAGATGATGACTCTAAAACCAATGAACAATCGCAATGCTCGATTTTTCTGTTCAGTTGTAATTTATACTCCAGAAGGTAAAGAGCTCGTTTTTACCGGAGAACTCAAAGGAAAAATTGCCTCTAAACCATCAGGCCAGCATGGATTCGGTTATGATCCCATATTTATTCCTGATGGAGAAACTCAAACTTTGGCGGAGCTGGGACCTGGATATAAAATTCAGCATTCTCACAGATCTAGAGCCTTAAAGGCTTTTCTTGAAGCCGGTGGCTTTGAAATAAAATAAAAAGAGCCTCCATGATCTTTCTCCCCTAGCTAGGAAAAAGTATGGGGCTCTTTGCTTTGGAAAAAATCTATTTAATTATTTTGCTGCTTTCACCGCCGATAAAATTGCTGCTAATTCAGATTTAAGTTGCTCTGATTTTTCCACACTACGCGCAGATTTAAGTTTTGCATATTCAGCAATTGCCTCATTCATAGTGCGTGCAACAGTGTCTTTAAGCTCTGCACTCACAAGGCCTTTTAAAACTCTTAATTCTTTGATTTGAGACTCGATAGCGGAAAAATTGCGATCAATTTTCATCTGATCTTCCGCTGCCGCCCATTTACCTTCGGCATTGTCGATAAATTGCTCTGACTCGCCCAATTGCATCTGAGCTTCGGAGGCGTCGATTTTACCCATTGTGATCATGCGAGAAATATCGTCATTCTGTTCAGCTCTTGCTGATAAAGCTCCTAGCAGCATAACTGCGGCCAATGTAAATACGACTTTCTTTTTCATCTTCATTCTCCTTTTTTTAATCCCATTCGGATAAAAAGGAAATTGCTAGCTTTATGCCGACCTAGAACCAATCATCGTAGGCATTATCGTCTAAAGCTTAGACAGTGGCCTTTTGACGGCAAACACCCCCTCTTCCTAAAAATCTTTTTGCCATCGGACTCGAATAAAACTAAGATCGTCGAACTTTGGAACACAAAAGTTATAAACTAACATCACTAGAGGGGTTCGTGAATGAGTATGCTCAAAATGGATGGGCATGCACGGATCAAATTTTTCAACCGGAGTATTTAAAGGCCTTGGCCGCAGAATGTTTAAAACTACATTCTGAAGGGCTCTTTACAAAGGCCGCTATTGGCCACCGAGGCTCAAAAACCATCAACAACAATATCAGAGGCGACTATACACTCTGGTTAGAAGACGCTCCCACCTCTCCACTTATTCAAACATTCTTAGAATTTTTAGATCAATTTCGTTTACTTCTGAATCAAGAATTTTTCATCGGCCTTAAAAGAGTCGAATCACATTTCGCTCTCTATCCACCAGAGGCCAACTATAATAAACATGTCGACAACCATAAAGGCTCTGGTGCCCGCAAAGTCACTTTTGTTCTCTACTTAAATGAAAATTGGCAAACAGTTCATGGAGGAGAACTCTCTCTTTTTTCTCCGAACGACGAAAATCAACTTATAGAAACAATAGAACCGAAATTAGGAAGATTAGTTATATTTAGAAGTGAACTTTTCCCCCATCAAGTAGAAAAAAGCCATGTACCTCGCCTGAGTTTAACAGGCTGGTTTAGGGACGATATTGCATAGGAGCCCCAGCCTTAACCCAAGTATCTAGCAAGGCTTTTTCTTCGTTGGTTAAAGCAGGCATCCCTTTAGGCATTCTATTATTCACAATTGAATCTTGAATTTCATCTAAACGGCCTAATACGTTTTCATAGGTAGCGAAACGTCCGTGGCACTTAATACAATAAGGCTCTAAAATTTGAGCGTGGATTGTAGAGAAATCGATGGAGGTTTCAATGACTTTACCATCAGTACGTGGATGAATAGCATAATCTCGAAAAACTAGGTCTTCGTTACTGCATGCCACTAAAAGATTTAAAACTATACCTAGAAAGATAACCTTATTCATAAAGGCTAATCTAAAGAGTTTCAAAAATAAGTAAAAGCAAATCCCAAGGAACTTGTAAATTCTTCTCTGAAGTTAAAGCCTAAAATCAAACTTAAAACTAAAAAAAGACCTCAAGCACCTCCTAGATGTTTAAAACCAAATTAAAAGTAAAAGACCTCACCTTTCATCAACAGGCGCGCAGTTCTATAGAACATTCCTTTTTGCAAAGCCTCCATCGGGGTCTTATTTAAAAGCTTAAAATCGACATCCATCGACAACTCAAGAACTCCCGCAGGGGTTCCCAATCGAGTTCGTAAATGAGTCACTTCGAAGTCTTTCGGACGATGTAGAGCTGTAAAGGCCGCAGCACATAATGACACTGTTAATGGCAAGGTTTGATGGATCTTTTTTCCAGCGACAGCACGACATAACAAATCAAAACTATCAGGCCATACTTTTTCACCATCTGTCGTCGTATACTGGGAAGGCTGCGCATAAATAACACCATAAGGAACTGTCGAAATCTTTTGAGCTTCCTGACATGTTTTAGAAATACCCATTTTCACAGAAACCCACGAACGTATAATATCAATATACAGAAGGAACTCTTTATCGCGATTCAATTCATCCGGTAATTCAGAGCCCACTAGCCCTAGATCTTTGGCTTCAATAAAAAAACAGGCATTAGCAACATCTAAACTCCAAACCTCAACAGATTCAGAGTGAATAAATCTCTGACGTAAATTTCTTGCAGATCTTTCATCAATCACAAGTTCAGTCACTGTTTTTTCAAAATCATTTAGAGTAAAAGCATAAACCTTATGTCCACCAGGATACATGGTCCCCGTCGTCGCTCCGGCTGGCTTTAAAAAAGACAGCTCGACGTCCACACCTTTTCCACTCACTCCGGAAATAGAAATTTCCCCCTGATAGTCAGGCTTGCCTTCCACAATTTTAAATCTAGATAAAATAATTTTCTGAGTGTTTGTATTATAAATGCGAAGTTGATGTTCACCATCTCGCAGTTCTAACAAACCGGATTCAATCGCAAAGGGTCCTACAGCAGAACTGATATTTCCACAATTTCCTTTGTAATCAACAACTGACTTATCTATTCCCACTTGTACAAAAGTATAATCAATATCAGCATCGTCACGCTGTGATTTATCTAGAATTGCAATTTTCGAAACGGAGGAAACTCCCCCGCCCATTCCGTTTAATTGACGACCAAACCCATCTGGACTGCCCATAATTTCTAAAAATATGTGATCCCACTTTGAAGTATCAGCAGGCAAATCTTTCTTAAGAACCATCACTGCCTTGCTGGTTCCGCCTCTCATAAACATTGCTCTTAGACTTTTCATAGGGACTCTTTTCTCGAAATAATATTCTACGAATTCAACAAATCCTTGGGCTTTTTTCCCTCACAAGCGGCAATCATATTATCAAGAGCACGAAGCCCCATTGCAGTTCTTGTTTCAATGGTGGCACTTCCTATATGAGGTGCCAAAACCACATTCGGCAATTTTAAAAAACGTACATCCACTTGCGGTTCATCTGCAAAAACATCCAGCCCTGCTGCAAATAAATGCTTTGATTCTAAAGCGGCAATCAAGGCATCTTCGTTGATCAAACTGCCTCGACCTGCATTTACAACAATAGAACCTTTTTTCATCAAGGCAATGGCCTCTGCATTCAGCAACTGAAATGTTTCAGGTGTCGCAGGAGCATTTAACGAAAGCACATCAACCTTAGGCAACATGTCCTTGAAGTTTCCGTAATAAACAGCATCTTTTTCTAAATACGCCGGCAATCTATTTCTGTTAGAATAAATAATCTTCATTCCGAAGGCTCGGGCTCTGTCAGCCAAAGCTTGGCCGATACGCCCCATCCCTACAATACCTAAAGTTTTTTTACGCAAATCATGTCCTAGCATTTCATGAAATCCTAAAGCTTTACCCCAACCTTGGCTCATCATTTTTTCAGCTTCAGACAATCTGCGAGCCGCCGCTAACATGAGTAAAAATGCTAAGTCAGCAGTCGCATCAGTCAGAACATCTGGAGTATTTGCAATGTAGATTCCTTTTTTCTGGGCAGCTTTTAAGTCAATATGATCAAAGCCCACACTCGCGGTCGCTATCACTTTTATGGAATCAGGTAATTGAGAAATAACTTCAGAAGTTAATTTATGTCTCATGCTAATCATCAAAGCTTTTGCCGATAAATTCTGAGCTTTTTCTATGAGTTCAGAAATTTCCAATGGTGCTTGAGCATGATAAACAGACTCAAAATAATCTTCCGCTTTTTTAACAACATCAGCCAACATTGGAAAAGCAATGATAGCTTTGTGCTTTCTATTTTCAGACATCCAAAACGCTCCTTAAATACCTAATCCCTAGAATGACAGCGGACTTAAATTTTCGTAAGTTTTTTTTCACTCGAATCAGCACAAAATAAAAAAATATATCGATTCCTGAAATAGCCGCCCCCAAATCAAAAGGATAAAAACCAGCCTGAAATGTGCATTAATGCTTATTTGAAGTGGATATATTTTTGACAAACATGAGTATTTCTACAGGCTTATAATGAAAAACAGTTTAATGCGCATGTAACTGGTGACGGATGTTCGTTAATTTGCTATTTTTCCTAGGCGAATCTATCAGACACAATCGACATAGTTATAGAAAAATACAGAGGTTGAAAGATGACAAACCTAAAGGTCTTTTCTGCAAACTCGAATCACGAACTTGCTGCCAAAGTTGCAGAAGCCGCGGGATTAAAGCTAGGACGCTGTAAAGTTGGCTCTTTTGCTGACGGAGAAGTCCAAGTCGAAATTCAAGAAAGCGTTCGCGGCCAAGACGTTTTCGTCATTCAATCCACCTGTCCCCCCGTCAATCAAAACTACATGGAACTTTTCGTGATGCTCGATGCTCTTCGCAGAGCTTCTGCTAAATCAATCACGGCCGTGATTCCGTACTATGGATATTCTCGCCAAGATCGTAAAGTAGCCCCGAGAGCTCCTATATCTGCCAAATTAATGGCTGACTTAATCGTTACGGCGGGTGCAGATCGTGTAGTTTCTGTGGATTTACACGCTGCGCAAATTCAAGGTTTCTTCAATATCCCTGTGGACAATCTCTTTGCCATTCCTACGATTGCTCACTCTTGGAGGGGTAAATTCGGCTCTGAAGAGGTCGTTGCCGTCAGTCCCGACGCCGGAGGGGTTGAAAGAACCCGTTCTTTTGCAAAAAGGATCGAAAGTACCATGGCGATTATCGATAAAAGGCGTACAGCCCCTAACGAAGCCAAAGCACTCAGCTTAATTGGTGATGTTAGAGATAAAATTGCCGTAATTATCGACGATATGGTAGATACCGCTGGAACACTTACACAAGCAGTTGACAGCCTCTATAAAAATGGGGCAAAAAGGGTGTTCGCTGTTGCTACCCATCCTGTTTTATCAGGTCCCGCGATTGAAAGATTGATAGCCAGTCCCATTGAAAAACTATGGGTTACCGACACCATCCCTCTTTCCGAAGCAGCTAAAAACTGTGGGAAAATCGAAGTTATTACCGTTGCTCCTCTTTTAGGCGAAGCCATCAAGAGAATCCACGGAAATGATTCAGTCAGCAGCCTTTTTGATTAATTTTAAAAGCTCACCCGCAAGGTGAAATTATTAACTTCCTCTATTGGACTAGAAGGATAACAAAATGAAAAACAGAATTGAATTAAACGTAGAAGCTCGTACTAAAGGTAAACATTTCTCTCGTGAACTTCGTAGCGACAGAAAAGTACCTGCAGTTGTTTATGGCGCACTTAAAACTCCAGTAAACGTACACGTTCTTGAAAAAGAAATCGTTAAGTACAACACTCGCGCTTACGAGAATGCTCTTTACACTCTTAAATCTTCTGACTCTGCTGCTAACGGCATCGTAGTTCTTATCAAAACTGTAGACGTTCACCCTCTTAGCCGTCGTCCACAACACGTAGACTTCTACGCTCTTGACATGAAAAAACCAGTTCGCGTTAACGTTGAAGTTCGTCTTGAAGGTAAACCAGTTGGTCTTGCTGAAGGTGGTCTATTAAACGTTGTTGCTCGTTCTATCGAGATCGAAGTTCTTCCTACAGACATCCCTGAGTTCTTCACTGCTGATGTTTCTCACTTGAACGTTGGTGAAGCACTTCACGTTTCTGATTTGAAACTTCCTGCTTCTGTTAAAGTTATCACTGGTTCAGAGCAAACTCTTGCTACTGTTAACGAAGCTGAAGAAGAAGCTGTTGCTACTCC
>JBHIVS010000132.1:0-6981 GCA_041987885.1 Pseudobdellovibrionaceae bacterium
GGAACTAGTACTAAAATCTTAAAAGCCCTTGGGACTTTGGTTGAAGAAAGAATCTGCGAGCCTATTCTTTTAGGAAACCCAGAAAAAGTTAAAGAAAAAATCAAAGCTTTAGATTTAACTCTTTTAAAAGACGTAACGATCATCAATCCTCCGAATCATCCAAAGTTTTTCTCTTTCGTAGAAAAACTTTATGAGCTTCGCCAAAGAAAAGGTGTAACCGTTTCTGAAGCTGAAAGATTAATGGCTGATCCAAGCTACTTTGCTGCCATGATGGTTCGTCAAGGTGAAGCAGATGGCATGGTAAATGGGTCATCTTTACATTATGCAGATGCCGTAAGACCGATTCTAAGAACTATCGGAACCCAAAGAGGCGGCATTGCTGCCGGATTGAATTTCATTTTACTTGAAGACAAATTCTTGGTGGTTGCAGATACGACCGTAAACATCAACCCATCATCCGAAGATCTTGCTCAGATTGCCCTGCAAGCAGCTCAAATCGTAGAGTACTTTGGCATCAAACCAAAAGTCGCAATGCTTAGTTACTCTAACTTCACAGCCGCAGAAGGCACTCCTTGCAAAATGGCAAATGCCGCTCGCATCTTAAAATCAAAACACCCAGAAATGGTTGTTGATGGGGATATGCAAGCAGATGCTGCCGTGAATGCTGAAATTTTAGAAAGACTCTTCCCATTCTCTGAACTTAAAGGCGGGGCTAATGTCCTTGTCTTCCCGAACCTTGAATCTGCAAATATTACTTATAAGTTGATTCAACAAATCGGTAAAGCGGAGGTTATTGGACCTTTCTTAACAGGTGTTCGTCGCTCTGCGAACGTTTTACAACGCACAACAACTGTTGATGGAATTGTAAATTCAGTGGTTTTCACAGCCCTCGAAGCACAATTCATCAAAGGCCTTATCGAAAAGAAACAAAAAGAAAACGTACTATAATTCGAACCAAGCGGAAAGGATATCGCTGCTTTGACTAGTACCCATCTTAAAGAGCAAGACCGAGTTATCGTGATCGGAGTGGGTCTTAAAACAGATCCACTTACCGAAATAAAAGAAAATCTCTTTGAACTAGAAGAACTTGTTTCAGCCGCCGGCGGAGAAGTCGTCGGCTCTATTATTCAAGTATTACCTCAATGGAATCCTGCTACATTAATTGGCACTGGAAAAGTTGAAGAAGTCGCAGAGATGGTTCGCGACAGCTCAGCAACTATCGTGATCATGGATCACCATCTTTCAGGTGTTCAACAGCGGAATCTTCAACAAATAGTTAAAGCCCGAGTTATCGACCGCAGCCAATTGATCCTCGATATTTTCGCACAGCGAGCCCAGACCTTCGAAGGAAAACTTCAAGTAGAACTTGCACAGTTACTTGATCAGATGCCTCGTAATGTCGGTGCATGGTTAGATTCACTTTCTCGACAAGGCGGTGGTATTGGAACCAGAGGTCCTGGGGAAACAGCCCTTGAAAACGATCGCCGTCGTATTCGAGAAAGAATTGCCCTTATTAAGAAAAAACTAGAGACCGTCCGACAAAATCGTGCCCAACATAGACAATCACGTCGTCGGCATGAAATTCCATCTTTTGCCCTCATCGGCTATACAAACTCTGGCAAAAGCTCTCTATTAAATAGACTTACCGGCGCTCAGGTTATGACTAAAAACCAAGTCTTTGCCACCCTCGACCCCACAACTCGTAAAATATTTTTACCCGATGGACCACCCGCTGTAGTTACCGACACAGTAGGGTTTATTCGCAAACTTCCCCACCAACTCATTGAAGCCTTTAAAGCAACACTTGAGGAATCATCTGAGGCTGATGTTTTACTTCATGTAGTAGACTTATCCTCCCCCAACATGGAAAGACAGATAGAAGCTGTAGATAGTTTAATTAAAGAATTTGGTTGGGATCAAAAAAAGATCATCCATGTCTTTAACAAATCCGATGTCGCCCCTATCGAAAGACAATTTAAAGTTAAAGCATTTCCTAGGGTTTTTGTCAGCGCTTTGACCGGAGACGGTTTAGAGAAACTAAAAGCCATGATGGCCGAATCCGTAGGACAAATGCAAACAGAGGTTGAACTCTATTTCCCGCGCAAAGATGAATATAAAATTTTCGATCTAACCCGAGAAACAACTTTAATCCGCAAAGAACAGGGATCTGAGGGAACAATTTGCGTAGCATCTCTCACTGCCGCACTAATGACTCGATGGAAGGATTATTTAGTCAAATAAACCTTTTAATAAATTTTTTAAACTAAAACTAAAAAGGACTTCTTTCGAAGTCCTTTTTTTTTATTTAGATTTATTTGCTAAACGAACTTCTCTACGATGCTTTGCTGCTTCGAAACGTCTTTTATCTTCCTCTGTCTCTAAAGCAAGACCTGGAATTTCCGTAGGTTTACCCATAGAACTTAAAGCAACAAATGTAAGATAAGCAGACGCTGTATGGAAAGTTTCGCCCGTTTTCGGATTTTCAGCATCCACACGAACACCAACTTCCATCGAAGTTCGTGAAGTGTAATTCACGCTCGCCTTTAAATTTACTACCCAGCCCTTATAAACTGGAGCCACAAAATCCAATCTATCGATGCTTGCAGTGACAGTTTCTTTACCCGAATGCCTTTGCGAACAAATCGCTGCACAAATATCAATCCAAGACATAATCGTTCCACCAAAAACACTTCCAATGGAATTTGTATGTGAAGGCAAAACCAATTGAGTCATAACAACTTGAGAAGAGGCTACTGGCTTAGAAAGAAGTTTATTTTCAGGCATGTTCAGGACCTTTCTTTAAGAAATTCTAAAACTTATTTCAAAGCTTCAAAATTTTTTTGGAATTTTGAAATAAGCTCTAATTACAAACTCTAAATACGACAAAAGCGCAGCATGCTACACAAAAGTGTAACTTACTGCGCTCTTTAATTCAGCCTTCAAAAGAAGAACTAAATTAGATACCGCCCATACCGATATCAGAGTTCCCACCACGGTTCAAGCTGCTTCCTGGAAGAGTTGTCATCGTGTTTGCAGATCCAGCAACAGTTGCAGATCCCGCAGGGATTGTTTGAGTTGTGTTGTTATTGTTGAATGCAGTAGCTGCTGTAGCTGTTTGATTGTTAGCTTCAGCACGAACTTCAGTCTCAACGAAACCAAGATGAGGTAAGCACCATACGATAAGTTGTGCACGAGATTTTACATTCATCTTTTTGTAAATATTTGTTAAGTGAAACTTGACTGTTTTTTCAGTCACAAAAAGCTGATTCGCAACTTCCTTGTTGGATAAGCCTTTAGACACAAGTTCAGCAACTTCTGCCTCTCTATTTGAAAGACCTTTTTGAATCAGGACATCTCTGAGCATCCTTGCTCCCTCCCGCTAATTGTTTTTTTGTTTTTTATAAAACTATCTAACTATCCAGCTAACTTAAGACTCATGTCTATATTTAGCCTCGACCACCTGTAATAAAGTCTGACAACTTTTTGCAGCTTTCGCAATACAATTGGACTCTAGTTTTAAAAAACTAGACCGATGAGTATGCAAGTTTTTCACGGTTTAAACTCAAAGGGAGTTATTATGTTTCCTCAGAATACACGTTTTTTGGTGGTCGACGACTTCGCAACTATGCGAAAAATCATTAAAAAAGTCCTAAATGAGCTTGGTTATACCCAAGTTGATGAGGCCGACGACGGAACTACAGCTTTGCCAATGATTAAAGCGGCTCATGATGCAGGACAGCCATATGGCTTTATCGTTTCTGACTGGAATATGCCAGGAATGCAAGGAATTGACCTTTTAAAGTCGTGCAAAACAGACGCTCGTTTTAAAACGACTCCTTTTATGTTGGTAACTGCAGAATCAGAGCAAAAACATATTCTTGAAGCAGCAAAAGCTGGAGTTTCTGACTATGTTGTAAAACCTTTCAATGCAGCCACTTTAAAAGCCAAAATGGAAAGAGTTTGGGCAAAACACAATCCTAGCACTGCGAAGGCATCTTAATTCTCAAGTTTACAGAGGTAAAATATGTCTGCGGCTCCCAAAACAACCCCTATTAATCCGCTCTTTGACAAAAGACTTATCAATGCTTTTGTCGATGGAGTTATTAAAACTTTGAAAACTATTGCGTCTGTGGACGCCTCCCCTGGAAAACCATTTATTGAGTCCAGCTATGTCGTCAAAGGCGAAATTGCTGGGATGGTGGGTCTAGTAGCCCCTCCTTTAAAAGGAAGCTTAATTATTTCTTATTCCAAAGAAAGCATTTTCCACATTTTGGAAAGCATGCTTGGAGAGAAATACCAAGAGATCAATGGCGAGGTTTCTGATGCCGTTGGCGAAATGACAAATATGATTTATGGGTCCGCGAAAACGACTCTAAATCAAATGGGTTTTAACTTTGAAATGGCCATTCCTTCGGTAATTTCCGGAGACTTTAAAATTGTTCATGCAGATAAAGGTGCCACTCTAGTTATCCCTTTTAACTTAACAAATGGCTCCACTTTTTTTGTGGAAATAGTCGTTAGATAGACAAAAATGAGCGCTGAAATGGATGTTCAGGTATTTATAGGCAGCACAAGAGAGGGCTTTAATGACCTCGTTGCTCGTATTCTACAAGACTACGAAGCCTATAAGCTATCTGCATTTAAAAGCATCGATTCAGCGATCGACTTTAATGATTCCAATCCCGAGTTTTCTCCCCGCCTTGCCATCGTCGACGGACAAGACGGCACAAATCTCAGCAGCGACTGGTGTCAATCCATTAGAATGCTCTATCCAAGTTGTCCGATTATTTTATTATACTCTTCTCAGGTCCCAATAGATTTTGCCACTGTAACCAAAAATGGAGCCGATGTTATTCTCAATATCATTTATGATGCTGAGTTTATTGTTGATACAGCTCTGTCTTTAGCTCCTATAAATGTATGCAATAAAAGCTTAAAAAGAGCTCATCTAACACCTATTGATAGTCGCGATATCGGCAGCGATATGAATCTAAACTTCGACGTTTTCGTTCACTTACCTGCAAATAGGAAATCTATCTTAATTCGCAAAGAAGGTGACACTTTAGATGAAAAACATTTAGCGGACTTTGAAAAACAAAAAAAGAACTTATACATTAAAAAGACAGATGTAAAAAAATTCTTTGAGTATTCTCGCACTCGAAACACTTTGTTAGAGAAAGAAAAAATGTCTTCTCCAACAGAGATATCTTTTAATCTAAAATCACAACTTAGAAATTTAAATCAGCAAATACTAAACCCAAAGGAAATGGACTTTGCCCAAGGTAAAGCTTTCTGGGAAGAGTATCTACAGCTTGTTAATCAGTTTGAAATTCTAAAAGACAGATCTTCAGGCGAAATTGTTGAAGTTCTATCCCGCCTCAGCGGCAACAACAGAACCTACTATGGAGATAGCTTAAATTTAGCGACAATTGCTTCTATGTTGTCTCAGCTATTAAGCTGGAACCAAGAAAAACGCCTAGAAATGACAATCGCTGGCTTATTTCATAATATCGGCCTTGCAAATCTTCCTAGCAGTGTTTCTGGAAAATTAAAAAGTGAATTTACCCCAGAGGAAAAAAGCGCCTATGAATACTATCCTGAGGCCTCTGTAAATTCTGTTAAGACAAAAAAGATCCCACTGCCCCAAAATTCTACCGTAGCTATTCTAGAGCATCGAGAATATTTAAATGGGACTGGCTTTCCTCATAAAATTGACAAAAATACGATCTCTGAGGCCGGGAAATTACTTTCTTTAGCCTATCACTTTATGGAGTTAGTTTCTTTATCCGAGGAATCACCTGCGGTTTCTCCACAAAGAGCCATCGACTTAATTCAAGAAGAGGCCCTTTCTGGAGAAGGACGTTTTGACCTTATCATGTCAACGACCCTTGCATCTAAGTGGAATATGGCCATTAAAAAATCTGCTTAACCACCAGCGAATGTAAAGCTTAACTGCACAATACCTTATTTTTTAATCTCTCTAAAGCCTGTTGCCTATTTTCAACAACCCCTTCAAGCTGCAAAAAATAAAATTCCTCCAAAAGCAGGCCTATCTCTTTCCCCTTAATAGCAGGCGGAATATCTTGGCCTTTTAGAAAGGGCTCTGGAAGTTTTTTATCCCACTGATTGAACAAGGCATATGATGTCGTTAAGTTTTTAGAGAAATATCGCTGCTCTTGCAGACAAAGGCCAGCGGCAAAATACACACCCTCATCTTGTAAAAGCTTTAAAACTTCACCCTGCCTTAGATCTGCCCAACTGATCTTTCCCTGAAGAGTTCTAACCGCACTTGAAATCATCTTTTTTTCAAAATTAGAACAGCGATATTGCTCTAATATTTTTTCAAGTGCATCTGATTGAACCCCCGCTGCAAACAAAGAAAAGTTCTGCCATCCCTCAAAAATTGGCGACAGCAGATCCTGCCAAAGACTTTTTTGATAGGCAGGAAACAAAATATGTACAATACCAGTTTCTTGCGCTTGCCCTAAAGCAATATGCACAAAAGGCCCCCTTAAAAGCTTAAAGAATTCCTCTCTCAGCCTCTCGGGACTGACTTGAACAACCTGCGGAGCCGATATTTTAATAGCCTGAAAAGTTTTAGATTCAATCACAAATCCCAATTGAGACACAAACCTCAAGGCTCTCAAAATACGCAATTTATCTTCTTCGAATCTTAAAAAAGCATCCCCTACGGCCCTAAGGGTTTGTTGTTTTAGGTCTTCTAATCCCGAAACAAAATCAATAACCTTTTCCTTGGAGAGATCAAAAAACAGAGCATTTACCGTAAAGTCCCTGCGTTTAGCATCTTCTTCCGGAGAAGAAAAAGAAACATCCTCGGGGCGACGCCCATCCTTATAAAGACCATCCTTACGAAATGTCGCAACCTCAATATCTGATCCCCGACTAAGCACCCTCATGACTCCAAAACTTTTTCCAACGGCTATAGTTTTGGGGAATAACTTTTCAATTTGCTCAGGTGTT
>JBHIVS010000133.1:0-6929 GCA_041987885.1 Pseudobdellovibrionaceae bacterium
AACGTAGCCGGTACTACTATCACTACAGGTGCTGCCTACACGGTTGGCGGTTTCCCAACGCGAACAATCACTTTCCCAGCATTCGCGCGGTTTGCTGCTATCGGTACGAGTGTGGTTGACATCACCAAGGTCACTGCATCTTATACTGGTGCTACAGTTCTGACACGATATAACGACACAGATGACCATTTCCAAGGCTTCACGATTGTGAACGCCCAAGGTCAATACGATCCAACAGGTTCGTATCTGTTCATCTCTGACGCCGCGTTTGCAGGTTCTAATACGACTGGTACGCTGCAACTTGACATTACGGAGGCCGCATAATGAGCGCTTTTGAGGACTTTGTCCAGCAAGAACTCCCTAAACGTGGCTACCTAAACAGTGACGTTCCGCAAGAAACGATCATCGTCAG
Source organism: Pseudobdellovibrionaceae bacterium (assembly GCA_041987885.1). Lineage (GTDB taxonomy): Bacteria > Bdellovibrionota > Bdellovibrionia > Bdellovibrionales > Bdellovibrionaceae > Bdellovibrio. The sequence continues at coordinate 413 of JBHIVS010000133.1, forward strand.
ACGAGGGCAAGGTCCTCGTCAGTTTGATGCTGTTCAACTTCAAGAAGGGCAAGTTCTTGCTCTTGTGAATGGTGTCTTGACGGGTGTTAAGGTCGGTGTCCGTAAGTACGTTGAAGATTTTACCACTGCAACTACATGGACCGTTCTTCATAATCTCAATTCTGAGAATGTTATCATTCAGGCGTTTGATGACAACAAGTCTGTTTTGTTCCCAGATTCAATGAGAATTGTTGACGCAAACACCATTGAACTGAAGTTCAACACGCCGCAGACTGGAACCGCCAGGGTTGTGTTCCTCGATTAAAATATCGAGATCAAGAAAAAGGGACCAATGGTCCCTTTTTTCATTTTCTGAGAGATCTTTTTGTAGATCTCAACATGCACTTTCTTTCTTCTTCCGCTTTCGCGATTTCTTCAGAAGTTCTGAATTCAAATGGTATCTGAAATTTGCGGTGTTGTTTATGAGGCGCAAACTTGCACTCGATGTATTCCTCTATAAGCGGATTCATCTTTTCAGTGAACTGTTGCACAATTCGGTCTGCGGGATCTTGATCACATACGTCGTTCATCCGATCAATAAACTTAAAGACGCAGTCCACAATTGCTTCTTTAGCATCTAAAAATTCTTCAGAGTTGTTCATATTTCCTTTGTCCTAACACTGGGCGTACAGCAATAAAAACGCACTCTGAGCGAGTTCATCTTATCTTGCGAAATCCATTCATCTGGGCGATATTCTGTGAATGACACCCCTCTGTCAATTCCGTGCTGTGTCAGTTTGAACAACAAAGGACCCGTTTCACCAAGATCAATCTTGATGTACGGATCACTTGTAAATTTTTCGATGGTGTAGTATCTAGATGGAGTGTTGCTGTCAACACTCTTCACAAAGTAATCAAGCTTGAAAACTAAGTATGGCATCATTCGCTAGGTAACGGAGGACCACCACGGTGCTGCTTTGACCATTCATAGTCATGGCCATCGGGGGTTTTGCCGTGTTCAACCGCGGATACCCCACCTTTACCAACGCAGTCACTCATCTCTGAACTGATCACTACATGAGTTTTTCCTTCTTTTCGCTTAAGCTCCGCGTGCTTAAGCGCCTGCGTCAATTCTGAATCCTTAAATAGCTGATAGTTGGATTCTCTAACGAGCCGAGGCATCAACCCGCCCGCTTCAAATACGTCCATCCAATAAACAACAATACTCATAGTCCGTATCTCTTTCTGATGGTTGTTCGATACTTGTAGTACACCAACATACCAATGTAGAGAGTGTTGGACGCGCTGATGCAAAGCCCACCGTAAAAACTCCACATCTGGTTCAAGTGTGGGTAGTAATAAATGTTCCACACTCCCCAAGCAAAGAAAAACACGGTGCTGAGTATACTAACCCCTGCAACTTTCTTGTCTTTGAAGAGGCACCTGCAGTGGTTCAGGATAAAGGCGGCGCCTATAAACTCGAAGGTGCCATTTATTGCATCAGGACTAAACATTTATTGCTCTCACTTTCTTACATTGTAATAGAGTGAGAGACTCAAAAACTCTTAATTCAGGTCATAGAATGCCAAACGGCACATAGTCACCATTGTCGTCCATAGACGCTTCAGGATCAACGTACTCGTTGACTTTCCGGAAGGCCTCTTCGTTGTACTCGGATAGACGCTTAAGCAACCTCATAATTCCGAGTGTCGCCATAACCGAATCATCAGTACAGCCAGCTTTAGCTTCGTACCCATTGCCTTTTGACACGAAGTGTTTCAGCTCATAAATCAAGTCTTCAGACTTGATGTTGATTCCAGTACCATCTGCTTTTTCAACAAGGTTCTTCAATTGTAGAGCAGAAAGAACCTTTTGTCTTCCAGTAGTGAAGACACCAAATTTTGCTGGGTGGTCTGAAACCAATTCTGCTGTATCAACTTGGTTCTCATCGTTGTAGTACAACGCAGAAACGGCTTCACCAATACCGTTTCGCTCAAACGTCCAAAGAACTTCAGCTCTGCCTTTCCCATTGTTCTGCGTAAGTCTTTTCAACAACCAGGTGAGCTTAGCATAGATAAGCGGAATATTCACATCATTTGACCTGTATTCCGCAATCTGGTTAAGCCCAGGAAAGTCAAACACCTCAATAGAAGTAAAGTCTCTACCAGACCCTGTTGCGGGGTCCATCGACAACATATAGATTTTGTCACTGCCACCCAATTGTTCTTCTGGTACCCAGAACTTAATGCCTAAAGATTCCCACAACGGCTTTTCATATCTGAGAGATGACAATCTCATAGAATTGATCAGCAGTGCATCTGAGGACAAGAACTCACAGTCCAGCTCTTGCTTGGCCTTGATAGGACCAAGCTTGCCGGCCATATCATCGTACCAGGCTTTGTCACGATCTGGGTGTCTCCACCACAAGAACTCAAGCGGTACGAAACTGTTCTGCTTGCTCTTGGCGCGGAACCAAATCTGAGCGAACAGATCTGAGTCGCCGTTTGGTGTTGACGTGATAATGAACTTACCACCGGTACCAAGGGCTGGTGTTAACGACGCCCACATTTCTTCTTGAATGCGGCGTGAGATAAACGCGATTTCATCAAGGAAGATGATTGATGGTGAGCTACCGCGACCTGTCTTTTCAGATGTGGCTTCGCAAATAATCTTTGACCCATTGTCAAATTCAATTGAGGTGCGGTTATAGAACTTACATCCAGCTTTCAACCAATGCGGCAGCTCTTCATATGCAAATTTGACTCGTGACTGAATTTCCACGGCGTGTGCCATGGCCTTAGAGGCAATAACGCAGCGTTTGTCTTTATTGAATAACGCATACCACAGAATATACATGGCGGCGACCGTGGTTTTACCCATCTGCCGTGAACAAAGAAGGACTGTGTCTTTGTTTTCGTGAATGGCTTTCACCATCTCTACTTGATAATCGTAGAGCTTAAAAGGAACCGAGCCATGGAGTGGGTGCGTTACACGAACGTAATTTACCAAGAAGTAGATGGGGTCGTCCATGCACTTCTTGAGTTCCACGATCTGCTCAGGGGTGTACTCACTCTCTTCATGAGCACGTTTTAAGTTTGGATTTTTTGCCATCAATTTTCCTGTTCAATGAACTCTTTGACCACACGATTTGCGCGTTCGTGAAGTAAGATTTCAAAATGATTAGCTTTGATTTCTACTTTCAATCCATAGTTGAGCGCTCTTTGGCTTGATACGCTAACAACCATGTCGTTTGGCTCAAACGACCAAGGTAATGTTCCACCCGTAGATATGATGGAAAGCATTGGACAAGTAAGGTGGTTCCTTCGTAATCGAAGGATTGCGGAGCTTATTGGCGTTAAATCGTGAAGAACTGGTAATCCGCCAACAAACCATCGAGCCCAGTACGCAAATTTTGAACCTCCAAAAGGAGTTCCTAGAGTCACAATCTTTTGTATGTTGTGAGTGTTATTCAAAGCAATTGTGGCAGCGACTATCCCGCCAAGCGAATGCCCCACCAACACTAGTGGTTCATCAGTTGGTAGCAAATTTGAAACTTGTTCAACAGACTTGGTAAGTGGTTGGTGAGAAGTATAGTTGATGGTTGGCACACCACCAATTTCCTTCGCCATATACGAGAAGGAATTCTTACTGGAATTCAAGCCATGCAGATAACATATTTTAGCCATGCCAGTATTTACCCTGGCCGGTGCAATCATTCGGGATTGTGCCCCCAGATTTTTAGACTCAAAAGTTTTCTGGTAGGCTGACCATTTTCGTCACGCAACGCACCTTGATTTCCTAACATGCGTGACACAAAGCTAACCTGCTTACCAGCCCATTTCCACATCTGTGGTGTCCACTCCTTGACTGGAGTGCGCTTCATCTTGATGATCCATTCGGCGCTCTCAACACCAGAGTCAATGCCGATTGAAGAGGCTTCCTTTGGCTTCAGGCCTGGATATTTCTTTGGATCCTTGCGGCCTTTTTCGGTTTGGCTCTTTTTAAACGACTCAATTGCGGAAGGAGTCATATTGATAAGCTTGCGCCACTTAGCATAGAGCTCTTTACGTCTCTCTTCTTCCGCTGGAGTAAGAGATTCATCGATTTGCTCTGCGGCATCACACAGTTTTAGAAAGGTTTTGAAAGTTGGGGCGTCTTCTGCAATCCCAGCAGGCAACAGCTTGGAATCCTTTCCACCATAGTGTTCTGCCTGCTGGTGAATCATCTTGTGCAGAACGCGCATGGCTTTCATCACAGCCTCAACCGAATGCGGCTTACCAAACCCCTTATTTGGCAAGTCATCAAGCTTGTCGAACTTGATTTCAGGTTTAGCAAAATTGGACGGGGAGCTCATTTGAGATTCTCAATCTTGTATTTGATTTTTGCTACAGCAGCCTGTAACTCTTCATACTTGTTCATCAGCGCCCCGGGAAGAACATCACCTTTGAACGCTGACAGCACCATATGCAGCTGGCTAATGAACTCGAAAGCGGATTGTTCGCTAAACGCATTTGGGCTTGATTGATCAGGATTGACCGTTTGACCAGTTTCACCCATATAGATTTCAGCCAACTCATCAGCAAATTCAGTGAGCAAATCGTATAGTTCGCCAAGTGCAAGATGGAGAGACAATGACTTTACTCTCCAGTGGTGCACGTGGGCACAACGTTGTGCCATTAGAATGTTTGTAAGAATGTTGTCCATGTTAACGTTCACTTTGTGCCTTGCGTTTGGCCGGGAATTGTCTTATACTTTGGCATTGGGTTAGACGGTTTAGAAGTGTCTCCGACTGGTTGTTCAATTCCAATTGATATTCCTAACACCCCAAAATCTACCTGCTTTGCCTTTCCAGCTGGAACCGATCCTTTTGATTTCAGCTGAGACTTAATCTGGATAAGTTTCATGATACTTGGTGAAAACGCACCGTAAAACCCTTGCAATTCTTATCAGCCCATTCATGCGCTTCTTCAATATCTGGAAGGTGCACTGCAACAATATCACTGCGTGGAACAATGTAACCGTACGCAATTGCCTCTTTATTTTTGATAGCAGTTGGTGTGTACCCAACATCGTCGCTTACGTCTTCATCTGGTACGAAGTAGCCTGAAAATCCGTGTAAATTGGCTTCAATGACAACTGAATGGAGCTCGCCTTGGTAGGAACAATTGTCAATTTCATGTTCTGGGAACGCCAAGTGATAGTAAATGGCTTTACCTTTCCACTTAGAATCCCAAGTCTGGCCAGAGGCTTCCGCCTTTCCTGGCTTCAATCCTATTTTTCTGATGCTTGGCCAGTTGTCAATCGAAGTTGCATGCCAGCCTGTCACTTGGTACGAAGAAGGTTCGCCATCTACGGGTGTTCTAAGTGGTTTATACTTAACGCCCTCAAACAGATTCTCAGAAATTGCTTCGTGAACAGGCTGAACGTAGAACACATCTTTGGTGGGAGATTGCACCTGCACGAAGCTGTTCTTCAAGTACGTAAAGAGCTGGACATACCAAGGTCCGGCAGCGCTATCAACTTTTTGAAAGCCAACGCGCTTAGCATTGTCGAGATCCGTGTTTGGCAACTCGTTTCTACGCTTGATCTTAGGAGCCCCAAGCATTTTCTTGGCCACGCCAAGAGGACTCTTAGGATCTGGATTTTCAATGACCCCATTAGCATCAGGCTTAGAACTGTATTCTTTCTTTTCTCCCTTGACGTGCGAGAATTTTTTAGCAAGCTCTTTTGCGCCAGTATAGATGGCACCTTTTGTGCCATCCCACTCACCAACGACGATAGTTTTACCTTTCGCGTACGGCTTCTGACCTAGCATTGCCTGAACTGGTGGATTGGACCGGCTATCACCATCTAACCAAACACCGTCAAAGTCTGCTCGTAGAGCAGAAATCCACTTATTCCAGGTGTCATGGGTTGTTTTTGATGTGCCTTCCAGCACCCAAATTGAAAAAAGCTCGCTGATTTTCACGGTATCACCTTAGTTAAGAACCATCTTGAGGTACTTCACAGTTTCAACCGTGGCTTTCATAATCGCGTCACCTTCGTCACCATTTAACGAAGAATAATAGCCAATCGAAATGCCATTAAACTTGTTGACAGGGCAATCATTAAATGACATAAAGTCAGTGTCATACTTTGTAAGACCATGCTTCTTCCAGATTGCTCTGATTGGTTCACGATGATCTTGCTTAGACAGGGGAGTATCGAACTCGAGAGTCTCGATAGATCGCCAGATCCCAATCGACATCTGATTTGGGAGCACGGCTGTCACGTATGGTTTCTTGTCTCTAAGATAAGAACCTTGTGATGGTGTAATGTGAGAACGCACTTTTCCCTTAAGTTTTTTGATAAGCATTTCCCATTTTCCTTCAGCTGTTTTTTCACGCTGTGCAAGGTCATCGCGAGCTTTCGCTTCACGGTCAACGGCCCCAACATCCCGATCAGGGTCTTGGAAGCTGATAGAACCACGCTGCTCAGTGATAATGCCTACCAGATCTTTAAGAATTGACATATGTTCTCCGGATATTTGATGCTTTAT
>JBHIVS010000134.1:0-6870 GCA_041987885.1 Pseudobdellovibrionaceae bacterium
AGTAGATTATTCTCTTCGAACATGCGCTCGACAGAAAGCATTCGCTTGTCACCACTTTCCGGGTCCATGAATTCCCATTCATGGCTAAGAAGGTTACTTAACTCAAATGCATCAGCCCATTCTGGATTTGCCTGATCATTACGAACACCATATGCCTTCATAAGGCGGGTCTTTCGAACTCGAGGATAAGCCGGTAGTACGTTGTCTCCGGCGTCACCACGAAATGCCTTTTCAAACATGAAGTACCCAGCGTCGTTGACACCACACACATCAATGAGTGATCTAGGTTTTCCGTCATCAGGGTTAATTAGCTGAACATTTTCATGGTCAAGCTCCTGTACGAAGTCCTTGTCACCTGAGAGAATAATGACTTCGTCACCTTCTTCACTTCCGGGGTGCGGGCGTGAGTAATATTGGGCGTATCCAGAAATGAGATCGTCACCTTCAAGCAGCGGGTGCTGCAGGGTGACCATACTGGTATGATTGCGCACCATGTCCTCAAAAGACTTAATCACATCAAACAGCACCGCCATATTTGGATCGGCGACGCGGTTGCCCTTGTACAGCCGCTTACTGTAGCATTCTTCTGACTTGGTGTATTCTTTACGCCAGTTTTGTTTACCCTCGAACACCACCGCAACTTTTTGTGGCTTGATCGTGTTGTAGTGCTTTCGAAGCGACATCAGGCACATATGCAGACCGAGCCCAGCGCTGTCACTAGCGTTTGCAGGTCCATACTTCTGTTGTGCAGACACTGCTCGCCAGAACAGATTGCTCACGTCTACTACGAGTCGTTTTTGCTTCATATGTCAGAACCTTACCGGACCACCCGGTTGGAGTCGTTTGAAAGCTGTGGTAGATCCTCTGTCTGAGGGGCATCGTCACCACCGGCCAGCGTTATGTGAGTCGGTTTCATCTGACTAGCATAGAAGAACAGCTGCACAGTGTCTTCTTCAGTTTCAGCTGTGAAGCCGAGCTGGTCAAGCTTCTTGATGAATGCATCGTTCCAGTTGAACTCAACCTTAATCTGACCATCTTGAGTGAAGCCAACAATCTCAAACATAGCCCAAGGAGTGCTTAGCGATTGTTGTTCTTCTACGAAGCGATGACGTTCAGCAAAAGGTTCTTCATCCTTTTGTTCTTGACGCCCAAAAAATGACTTAAGCCACTTTACCATTTGCCAGCTCCAGAACGTGCCGCGGCGGCACGGCGCATCTTCACCAATTCAGGCTGAACAGCCTTCTTGATTTCGTCATAAACGATGGAATCAGTAAGTGCGCGAGTAATTTCAGAAACCGCCGTAGTTTCATCCATTCCAAGCAGCCAGGCATCATCTACCGAAACATGAGTAAGACGCCCGCCGAAACGAAGACCAAAGGATGTCTTTCCGTCTCCTGGATTCGTAATGGCAGTGATCTGTGGCTCGAACTTCTCGGCAATATCTTTCAGTCGTTGATACTCGGCTTGCAGATGAGACAGCTTTGTCTCTAACTGCTGCACGTACATAACTCTACTCTTTTCAATATCGTCCATTTGGTATCCTTACATGATGCGTGGAATTATCAGAATGTCGTGGCCGGAAATATTCAACATGATGTTTCCAGACTTCATGACTGCCAGAGACACAGAGTCTGCATCTCGAGCCGCGTACTCAATCAACTTCAAAATAACACCAGAGCTTGAGGTGTCATAAGCGTTCACAATAGCCGTCTCTTCATCCACAAATTCAGCTTGACTTGACACTTCCATCTCAAAACGGTCATTGGAACTATCAGAGCTTTCAATACGGACAGAACCATCGCGTTTGACTTGAATCGTCATGGTTTCAGCACCCAAAGTGCGAACACCTTTCCCGATCAAGGAAATTTCAGGCTTCGATAGAGTGATTACAGCCGCGGCTTGCTCACTATGCGCCTTAGGGTACTTTCGCTCCAGAAGCGCAACATCTGTCGCTCTAAACTCAATGCGACCAGACTTTCCGCGAATTGATATTTTCTTGACCTTCTTTGCATCATTCACTTCGCCCTCGATGAGAATGTCTTCACCGAACAGATCAAGGCGCTTACTCAGTTCTGACAATCGCGTAATCCCGAGGGTGATCTCGGGGTCAATTGAGAGTTCCAAGGCGGAGATGATTGCTGCGTTCTTGCTCTCGCTAAGACCTCGAATCTTCCCCTCAGACACCACAGCTAGATCAATATCAGCAATTCGGCAGGCCGTAAAGGCCGCACGAAGCTTTTGATTATCGGATGCTGTAAGTTTCATTACTTGACCTCGATGTCGTCAACTGCCCATTCGTTGTCTTCGGCCAGTTCATAGATTGTGTCTTCAATAAGATTCTTTGCGTCAATGAAAGACGTGTCATCATCGTCTTCGACAGGAATAGAAACAGTGACGTAAAATTTGAGTTGAATAGTGTTCATAGGTAATTGTAACTCTCAAAATTAGAATTCGAAGACAGAATTCAGGAACGATTGTTGCGGGGTTGGCAAGTCCATTGACATTGCCTCAAAAATGCCGTCAATTTTAGAATCGATCATCTTTTCTTCGGTGATTTGAAGATCGACCATAAAGTTTTCGTCAAACCACTCTGGCAGGCGAATCAAATCAGTCGGGAACCCAATGCTCTTAAACCCAAACTGATTAGGCTTAAGGTACAGAATAGCAGCTTTGTCACCAGCCTTCAATGGTTTAGCACCACCTTTATCGAACACCGAGATGACCTCGTTATAGTTGATAGCTGCGCGAACATGGCCCGGGCAGTGCTTCATCTTTCCCATACCCACTTTTTCAGTGCGTTGGTACTCAGCGTACAGAGAATCCAGATTGTTGACTTGTTTCGCCGGCGCAAGAGCCAACAAATTCTTCTCGTCGCGAATCAGCTTACCACGATGACTGTTTACAAACTTCTCAAGTTCATTGTACCCACGCCCATCAAGAACCAAGTTCATCAGTTCTTTAAGGAAGTCCTGAACCACCTTTGGGGTGTCGGCTTTCTTAATTTCAGAACCCATGGACTTCAGTTTCGGCTTAGCACGAAGATCAACGCCGTCAAGGTTTACAACCTTGATTGTGTATTTTTTCTTTGCACGCAAGAACAGACCGCGCTCACCGACAATTTCGCGGGCCGCCTTGATCAATGTTTCACGACCACCAGTGCAATTGAAGTGGCTTGACATGAAAGCTGGGAAGCTCTTGTTAGTGAAATCAGCAATCTCGTCAGCCTTAGAGACGGCATCTTCATAGTCTTTACCTTTGGTCAAGAAGTAGCAAGAGTCAGTGTCACCGTAGATGATCACATTGCAGTGCTCATTAGTGTCCGTGAACATTGGCCAGTAAATTGCACCGGTTGGTGCAAGTCCGTATTCACCCGTCTCCTTGTCCTTTTCCATTGAGTATTCAACTTCAGCCGGCAGTTCCATCAGCATTTGCATATCGCCTTCTTGCAGTGCGATAGCAAAGGGTTCTGCCACCTTACGCCCCTGGTTTCGGCCGCGCCGTGGCTTGAGCATTTCAGCGATCTGCGCCTTCGAGCGAATGACCATACCATCTTCGTTATACTCACCAGGCGCATAGCGCTTCATAAGTTCAACAGGACGGCCACTGATCTTTCGTGCAATGGTCTTCGCCATGTGACGCGTGATCTGACGTCCAGAACCTGTCACCGAAGCACCAATTTCACGGCGACCAAAGCGGAAGGCCTCATTGAGCAGGGCACCATAAGTCGAGTTCAGCTGAATTTTCTTGGTCAACTGAAGAAGATCATAGTGCTCTTCTAAGCGTTCGTATTCTGCTTTCTTGGTGGGGTCTTGTTCATCCTTAGCAAGCTTTGCGTACTTCTTCTTTTCTGCTTGAAGGCGCTTACGCTCATTGAACCAGAACGTGAGCGTATCAGCAACCATTCCGGGTTTAGACTGATCAAAGATGGTACCAAATGCCGAAATCGCGAATCCGGTTTCATTGATATATTCGGCCCATTCAGCGCCTGTGGCGGAGAATGACGTGCCGTCAGCAAACTGCACACGGTAGATCGCGTCATTCTTTTCAAGAACGCCGTTCCATGCCTTCTCTTCGTCGTCAAACTGACCGATAAACGTCTCAACAGACATGTTCAGCGCGCGGATAACGGATGGGTACAGCGAAGTGATGTCAACAGACCCAATCCATTCATGCAATCCGGCAAAAGGAGTCATAACGACAGCTCCCTCAACCTTCTTGTTTTTAGCGCCCTGCTTAGCCTTGTCCGTACAAATCAGTTTGTGCTCATGGTGTGCACGGTTCATAATGCCAGTTTCGACATACCGAACAGTGCCCAGAATTGCGCTGAAATCAACCGTGTTCTCATGCGCCATCTGGTTGACAAGCTGCATGAACTTGAACTTTTGATCAAGCTTTACAAGAACTTCAACGTCTCGTGCGTTGTAAGTAACGAAGTGCACGAAGTCATTGTTGTAGAGCTGTTCCAGTGTTCCAGGATAATCCAACTTTGGAATGTCAAGCTCTTCAGAGGCAATGTTCCCCAAGGAGTATGAGGTCCGACCTTCAAAAGTGAACTTCTTGAACAGATCAAGGTAATCCAGATGTGTCCGACCATGCAGTGTGTATGTGATTGCAGGAGACCCAAATCGATTCACCATACGCTCACGAGGAGGCTTTGCTCCCTTGAAGCACATGTAAGGCGGCGCCTTAGCACCAAGAACACGCTCCAATCGCTTGATGATGTAAGGAATGTCAAAGAACTCAGAGTTCCAGCCAGAGACGATATCAGCATCGTCAATGTCGGCCAGCATTCTGATTAGGAGGTCTTTTTCATTCGCACACAACTCAACGTTTGGTTCAAAGCCAAGCTCATGCTCTTCCCACATCGCCTTAATCTTGGCTTGGAAGTTCTTTTGGTCCTTGTATCCCTTTGGTGGAACCGCGTACGTCAAGTACTTACCAGTCCACGACTGGTAAATGGTAATTGCGTTGATCGGGGCGTAAGGATTCTCTGGAGAGCTGAAGCCAATCTTTGAAGAGTAGTCAACCTCAATGTCGAGAAAAGCGTAGTGTACTACGGGGGTGGGGCGCCCGTAGTATGTGTCCATTAGAATTCTAGCAAGTGGCTTAACGTCACTTTCGAATCTAATTGGGAACTTCTTAACTGTGTCTTTATGCTCTTCGTCCGTTTCAAACGTCAGCTTCTTCAGCTTCACGCCAGTGATGGACGTAAACTGACCTTCTTCATCTGGAACGTAAAAATACCGTGGAGCTTCATACATTCTAAGAACGCGTTCACCCCCTTCCACTGGCCGTTCCCAGACGAGGATCTTATCGGTGTCATAATCATGCACCGCGGAAATGTAGGAATACTGTGTCATTCAAAAACTCGCGCAACGAAAAACCCGGCCTAAGGCCGGGAAAGCAATCAATCGTCGTTGTAGTTTGAATTATCAGGAGGGAGCAACGACATGACACTTTCAATCAGGGTGCTCAGCTCTTCCAGATTGTCTTTTCGAGCTGCATAGTCATTGTTGTAGACCATTGCCACATAATAGTTGAAGAGCTTGGGGTTCAGGCTAACTTCGTTCTTGGCAACATCCCGCAGATCCTTAATGGTTTCCTGCTCGTGTTGAATTCGGATCTTGCAACGAACAGCCTCGTCAACCAAGTTATTCAACTTGGCCTTAAGCGCCGGGTCTTTCAGAATGTCTTCGATACTGCGAAATTTGCGGGTCTTCTGATCGGCACTGATAAGCATGTTATTCAAAGTAAATCTCCAATGGATTAACAACGGATAGAGATTTATAATTGTAACTGCTTCAGTTTCTGGCGCGTCCCGTAATTAGGTCAGAGACTCAATTAATTGTCTCTGGGTTAGAAGAGAACTCTAATATCTGTGCAAGACCAACGGCGTTTATTTTCGTCGTGTTTTGAGTATTCTCAATCTTATCGATAATCCAGACCTTGGCTATTTCGTTAGACGCCCATTCTTTGGAAATAGTGTCTATGCCACTTTTTTCCGGATTCAGCTCACTAACGATACCATATCTTTCTTCATTCAGAAGCACATTGATTCCAACGACAACCTCTGTGACCAGCTCATTGAGCGAAGCAACGACTAAGTTCAATGAATCAAAAGGTGTCGATGCAATGATTAAATCTTCTGCATTTGGGAAAATGGAATCCAGAGCGTGTTGACCCTTCAATTGAGCCACTTTTAAATCAAGTGAGAATCTATAAGAAGTATCGTTCATGACAAAAGGAGTTCAGGCTCGCTGAATGATCCAGAATCATCAGTTTGCAGTGTGAATTGTCTGTAGAGCGCTCTGCCCTCTATAACGTTAGGGCAGTCTTCAACCGTAATTGAAGTGCTCATGATAACAAACGGGCTGTTAAAACCATCTATCCCAACAATTTCATCGTCTTCATTAAGCTCTGCGTACTGAAGAAAGTCTGTTGTGGTAGGAAGATAAATGGGATTGAACTTTTCGTCCATATGGACTTCTTCATCAAACCCAGTAATTCCATTGACTACATCAGCAACACCATGCTGCAGTTCAAGAACCGCGTTGATATCGCTTTCAAAATCCAAGCTTGTTATCATGGCATCCTTGACAACGCCTGACTTTGAAAAATGTGGCGCCAATAACCCAACAATAAACTCAGCGGCTGGCTTATCAAATATGGCCGCGTAAAATGAAGTGGTACCTTTTGGGGGCGTGATCATGCGTCTGGGCCATTGATGATGAAGTTGTCAAACTCAGCAGAGTCAGAATCGCCAAGCAGATTCGTCGTTTGCAGAGAGGGTGCCTTGAATCTAACAACATCAAGTAATGGGAATACGTCTTGTGCAGAAGCTTCAGTCACAAGCATTGCTCTCTTACCATC
>JBHIVS010000135.1:0-6845 GCA_041987885.1 Pseudobdellovibrionaceae bacterium
CAAAGGCAAAAATTGATAACCGTAATGATTTAATTAAAGAGCAAGACGTTGAAATTGATCAAAAACGTCAAGAAATTACAAACCTTCAGACTGACGTCCAAAATAAAAAAGCTTTAATTCAACAGGGTCAACTGCAAATTCAAGCTGCTCAAAGAGAATTAGCGCAACAATCTCAAAATTTACAAAAGGCATTCAAAGCTAATAAACTTACGCGTAAAAAGTATGAAGCGCAAATGGCGCGTTTGAAACAAGATTCTGATTTAAAAGTATCGCAGTTAAATAATGCAAACTCGATGTATCAAAATCAAATTGCTCAAGCTAATCAGCAAATTAATCAGGTCCAAGGGGAGCTTTCAAAAACCCAAGGTCTGTTGGCAAACAAGCAGGCAGAAGCTACTCATTTAGCTGGGGCTTTGTCTAAAACAAAAGCAGAAGCGGCGGAACAAATTGCTGGACTTGAAGCTGGTTTAGAAAATGAAAGACAAGTAGGCGCGCAAAAAATTGCAAATCTTCAAAGTGGTTATGCGGCAGAGAAGAACCAATTGAATCAAGCACATGCTGCTGAAAAATCTGCACTTAAAGGAGCTTTGTCTGAAACACAAGGGGCTTTGGCAAAAGCTCAGGCAGAGATTGAAGCTAGAAAATCTGTGGCCAAGGAAATTCAACGAGGATTTGCTAAGGCGGGCGTGAAGGCTGATATCGATCTAGAAACAGGGGATGTTGTTTTAGATTTTGGTCAAACTTACTTCGACAGCAACTCTGACAAATTGAAAACTCAGATGAAGCAGGTATTAGAAAAAGCAATGCCTGTATATTCGAAATCACTTTTTGGAAATCCACAGGTGGCTCCAAAGGTTTCTGCGGTAGAAATTATTGGATTCGCGTCGCCTACTTACCAAGGCCGTTATATTGATCCCTATAGTACAAAGGCTGAAGACAAAGCCGCTATAAAATATAATATGGATTTAAGTTACCGACGTGCGAACTCAATTTTTAGTTATATTTTGGATGATGGAAATTTGAAATTTAATCATCAAAAAGATCTTATAGGAAAAATCAAAGTATCGGGAAGAAGTTTTCTTGAAGTGATGGATGTCAAAAAAAGAAATGTCTCTTCCGCAGCAGAATTTTGTAAACAGAACGATTGTAAAAAAACACAAAGAGTTATTATCAGATTTAACATGGATCAGAAGAAATAGGGAGCGAAGAGCTTATGACAACGAAGCAGCTTGCTGAATATTTTATTATTGGTTTGCCCTATGCTATGGCAGCCGTATTTTTAGTGGGACTATTTTTTCGTGCGGTGATGTATTTCACAGTGCGTAGACATGAATGGTTTGCTCGTGAATTTGAAAAACGAGTCAATAGATTTATGGATTCCGAAGTTCCAGGTAAAGTAGAAAATGTTTCTTTTTACTCTCTTGTTAAAAAGACATTAGAAAGAACTTACTATGAAGCCTTTGAGATCAGAGATAGAAAAAAACGCCGTAGCTCTGACAACGTAATGTCAATTTCAGATAGAGTCTTTTTGATCCGTCAAGGTTGTGCTTGGTTAGTTAAAGATATTCTTAAGCAAGTAAAGTTCTTACGTTGGACAGATGAAAATCCGAAGCTTCTAAATATCACTAAGGCTACTCTTGCCCATAATCCATGCTTTAACAGAGTCTTTGGTATCTTTCCGATGGTTGGGCTAAACGATTTGATTTCTATCTTACCTGGTATTTTCGTTGTTGCCGGAGTTTTAGGAACTTTCGTAGGTATTGCTGGAGGTCTTCAAGAACTCGGGACGATGAATCTAGGAGATATGGAAGGAACAAAAAATACCATGGATCGTTTTCTTCATGAAATATCTTATGCCATGAAAACATCCATAGCGGGTATTATCTTTTCTATTCTGGGTCATATTTCGAATGTTATTCTGTCTCCTGAAAGATCATATGTTTCTATGGTAGATCGCTTTGAAAGTGCTTTAGATTTATTGTGGTATAGAAGTGATAATAATAACTATCCGTTAGATGAAAAACCATTTGATGAACACAAAGACGCTGTCGATGCACTGGCGGAAGAAGCTTTAAATCAAGAAATTAATAAGTCAAAGCAGTATTTAAGAGGAGCTTAGGTTTTGGCCAAAGTAAAGGTCACAATTCATAACGAAGGCAGCACGGAAAGTGTAGAGGTGAGCAAGACATTGTTCACCTTAGGCCGTTCTATGGATTGCGACGTTGCTTTGGCAGATCCCAATGTAAGTCGTTTACATGCTTCGATCGAAATCAGAGAAGGAAAGGTCTATATAGAAGATAAAAACTCTTCTAACGGAACCTTAGTGAATCAAAAACGTATTGGAGCTTTGCAGCCAGTTTTATTAAAAAAAGGCGATACGATTCAGTTCGGGAAAAGTCCTTTTGTCCTTCAAATTGATTTAGTAGAAACGGCGAAAGCTAGCCCCATCGAAACTGAATATAAGGTTCCGGATAAAGCACCAAAAATTGATCATAATGTGCCTGCTGCAAAAAAAACGCCGACGAATCGACAACCAGTATCTCCATCAAAGGCAGACGCGGAACCTATTTTTCAAAATCTTTCTCCAAGAATGGAAACTCCTCAGAAGAGCCAGTCTCAAGATGTGATTGAAAAGGCTCCTTCTGAACCATCTGAAAAAGTACTTTTTGAGGCAAAAAGAAAAGCTGCGCAGACTATTTTGCAAGGCGAGTTAGAAGCGGAAAAAGCCGTTCAAAGTATTTATGAGAAAGCAAAAGCTTTTCAAAAAGAAACAGATGAAAAAATTTCTGATCAATTAGCAAAAGCTCAGCAAAAAGCAGAAAATCTAATAGTTCAAGCAGAACTTGAGTCAAAAGAAATCGTCAAAGAAGCCCGTCGTGTAGCGCAAGAAATGCGTACCGAAGTAGAAGGTTATGTTGAAAAAATAAAAGATGAAGTTTTGGCTGAGGCTCATGCAGAAAAGAAAGAAATTATTGATAATGCTCAAGCTTATGTCGAAGAGCAGAATCGAGAAGTTTTAAGGCAAGCTCAAAAAGAAGCCGAGCAAATCAGGGCTTCCGCTGTATCTTATGAAAATGAACTAAAAAAAGATCTAGAATCCCTTGAAAAAGAGTCGATAGAAAAAAAGACCCTTTTTGATGCTTTGTTAAAAGATTTAGAAAATTTAAAGTCTGAAGTTTCTGCCATTGAAGATCGTAAAAAAGAATTAATTCAATTTCTCGAGCAAGGTCATCAATCACAGTTAGATATGACCTTAAAAAAACAAGAGCTTGAGGTTCGTGTTGAAAGCCTTAGGAAATTAGATGCCGACTATTCTCTAAAAACAGAGGAATTAAAAAATGCTTTGGATGATTTAAAAGGAAAATTTGAATCTGAAAAAGCTCAGTTTGCTGATAAAATTTCTAGAGAAAAGATGTCTTTGGAGAAAGCTGAAGAAGAACGTCGCGAAGAAATCCGTCTAGAGCTTCAAAAGCAGGCTAATAAGCTTGAACAACAGATGTTAACAGAAGTTGTTCGTAGTAAAGAAGCTTTGATTCAGGATATTCACTTTAGTGTTGAAAAAGAGATGGCGAATCTCGTTGGACCTGTGGAATGGGCAAAAATTTCTAATAAAGTGAAACAGCAGGTTATTGAAGCCGTAGAGGGAAAAGTCGCGCATTTATCCTCTGAGGCTGTAGGAGTTCAGAAAGCCTCTGTTGTCGCAAAGCAAAGAAGCAAAGAAAATGGGCGCTCTGGGCTTTATGGAGCAATGCTTGGTATTGCTTTGATATTGGGTGCACAGTTTACTTGGAATGCCGTGGAGAAAAATAAATCTCCGATGAAAGCACGCGCAATCGCCGCTGCCGAGGAACGTCAAAAAGATTTAGAAGCTAGAAAATTTAACCCACCACAAGTTGATGAGGTTAAAGAATCCTATACAGACTCTATTATTTATACTCGAAATTTCGCTGGTTTTTATACAGATGCGGATATTCAAAAACGTTTTTATAAGGAAGCCTCTGCATATTTGTTAAAAACATGGAGAGTGGAAGAAGAAAAAGCCATTGAAGTGATTTCAATTTCTATTTCTTTGGTGAAAGAACTTCAAGACCGCAGAGCTAAAATCCATCCTGATTATGTGAAGGATGGAATTCAAAAAATGCGTGATTTGGAGAAAGATACATTGGGCCGTTTGAAGACTACTCTAGGCTCCGAAGTGCGAGTTCAATCCTATAAAAAGTTCGAAGCTCAGTTTTTTACGAACGAAATCAAAAAATCCTTAAAAAAATAGACCTGTGGCCTTTAGTGCGGCACTTATCCCTAGAAACATTTCGTAAAATCAGTTAATTATGGCTGTTAGATAATAAATTTTTAACGCTAAGCATTGGGAGTTCTTGTGATGTCACCAGGTCATGAACAGCAAATTTTTAATTTGGTAATTGCGGTTGCCGTCATAATGTTGGTTTTGTTGGGTGCTTTGTTTGCAAGTGTTTTAAGAAAAAGCACTAAAGCAAAAACAGAAGAAAAGTCTAAAATTGCTCACGAAGTAAAAAAAGAAATTTTAACAACTACTAATAGTCTTGAAAGTGTTTTAGAGCAGGTAGCTGTAGAGGCAAAAAAACAGATCAGTGATGTAGAGACTGCAAAAACTACTGAGAATATTACTACAGATTCAAAAATCGTTGAAGAAAAGAAAGTTGACCTTAAGGACGCTCTAAAAAATACAGAAGAAAACTTATTTGGTAGAATTCGTAATTTGTTTAAATCCGGTTCAGCGATGCCCCATCTGGAGGAAATCGAAGAGATTTTGTATACTTCTGATTTAGGTCCTACAACGGTGCAAAGATTGATGGCTGCAATCGAAGATAAGCTTTCGAAAAAAGAGAAGGCGGACTACGAAACTGTTCGTGGAGCTTTAAAAGAAGAAATTCGTGCTATTTTTAAGGATCATAATTCAGAAGATTCTGAAAACATTCTCCATAAAATTCATTTTGCTCAAAGTGGTCCTACAGTTTTGATGGTTGTCGGAGTTAATGGTGCTGGTAAAACTACTTCTATTGGTAAAGTATCTGCTCAGTTGGCAAAAGAAGGTAAAAAAGTCTTAGTTGCCGCAGGAGACACTTTTAGAGCCGCGGCTGGTGGACAATTAAAGGTATGGACAGATAGAGCTCAGGTAGAGATTTTTTCTCCGGAAGGAGTCACTGATCCAAGTGCAGTTGCATTTGATGCAGTTTCTAAAGGTAAAGCTCAAGGTTATGATGTTGTAATCGTAGATACTGCAGGTCGTTTGCATACTCAGGCAAACTTGATGGAAGAAATTAAAAAAATGAAGCGAGTCATGACGAAAGTTATTCCAGATGCTCCTCATGAAACTTTGATAGTTCTAGACGCAAACTCTGGTCAAAATGCCTTGATGCAGGCTAAAGAGTTTCATAACGCTTTGGAATTAACGGGTGCAATTCTTACTAAGATGGACGGTACGGCAAAGGGTGGTGTTGCTGTAGGTTTAGCACAGGAGTTAAATATTCCGATTAAGTTGATCGGAGTTGGGGAGAGAGTTCAGGATCTTCGTACCTTTTCGTCTCAAGAATTTGTGAACTCTTTGTTCCCATAATAGTTACCTTAGAATAATCATTTAAAATTAAAAACCCTTAACTTGTTCACCTACGCGGAAGAAATAAGTTAAGGGTTTTTTAATTCAAAAATGATGTTGAAAAACTAAGTCTTTGTTTTTAATTGATCGGCAATTTTTTGAATTTTTGCAGATGGATAAATATAATAGCCCTCTCTAAAATCAAGGACAGCAATGGCCATCGCTTTGGCGATATCCGAGGCTTCAATGGGTTTGTATTTTTCTAAAGGTCCGGAGAACAACTTAGGAACAGTTTGAACAATTTTTTTCATAAAATCTTCGCCGGTACGATGTTCTTTACGGTCTCCGAGAATAAGCGAAGGTCTGAAGATTTCTACTTGTGAAATATGTAGCTCACGTATTTTATCCTCTAGTTGTCCTTTGACTTGATTATAAAAAACAAAGGAATTGGAGTTCGAACCCATAGCTGTGATTACTAATAGTTTTTTTGCAGAAGTTTTCTCGGCTATTTTGGAAAAATTCAGAGCATATTCGTAGTCAACTTTTTTAAAATTATCTTTTGATCCTGCTTTTTTGATAGTGCTGCCGAGGCAACAAATGAAGACATCTGCCTTGAGGTCATTTTCATAATTACATAAATTGTCGAAGTTAATAATATAGTTTTCGACCTTCGCAGGCATGCGCCCGAGTGGGGAGCGAGTAAAGGCTTTGACTTTTGAGACCTCTGGTAAGTGAGATAGAATCAGAGTAAGTTCGTGACCGACTAATCCGCTAGCGCCAATGATAGAAACTTCCATAGATGGATCCTTTGTTGAAGACAAAAACAGAGTGAGTTTAAGAGAGTTTTTTTGTAATGACTAGAAGTTTTAGAATTTTAGATTGTCTCATAGTGAGACAGGTTAAGTCTCTCTGGTTTAACAGATGTTTATACGCGTTTAAAAATTTCTAAAGGACTTAAGTTTTTATGCCGATTATATCTTGTGAGTAATTCAAAGGGTGTTGGGTCGTTAAAGAGGAGTTACCTGTTTGAATAAAGGACAAGAAAGTACAGTATTGAAAACTAAAAAGCCGGGCAATAATTTAGTCCAAGCTGGCTCTTTATTTTCTATTACTTTCTTTAAGTTAATAGCAGTTCTTTTATCATCATTATTAATAAGTGCATGTTCTCTCGATGCAACTATCTCAAACTTGGCCCAAGAGTTCTTAGGAACAGTCACAATTACAGGACCAACGCCAACAATCGGTAACAGCTCAACAAGTTTTGCATGGACGG
>JBHIVS010000136.1:0-6843 GCA_041987885.1 Pseudobdellovibrionaceae bacterium
TGCTGAGTATGAAGCTGCAAAAGAACGTCAGTCTATGATTGAAGGTCGTATTGCTGATATTCAAGGTAAACTTGCGGGTGCTGAAGTTGTTGATACTGCGGGTATTACAGCGGACCGTATTGTTTTCGGAGCTCATGTAAGTATCGTTGATACTGAAACCGAAGAAGAAGTTTCATACCAAATCGTAGGTGTTGATGAAGCTGACGTGAAACAATCTATGATTTCAATTCTTTCTCCTCTAGCTCGCGCTCTGATCGGCAAAAAAGTGGGTGACACTGCGACTGTGCAAAGTCCAAAAGGTGACAAAGAGTTTGAGATTCTTGCGTTTAAATACAAGTAAGTCTTGTCCGGCCTTTTCTTGTCGGTAAGAATAGGCCATGACCTCTTTTAAAAATTCTAAATCAGAAGATAGATATAATAAATCGGACCGCTATCTCGTTACTGAACAGCCGGGAATGTTTGTGCTGTTTGTTGGGTTGGCGGTTTCTTTTTTAGTGGGATTTACGGTTAAATCTCTTTTATCTCCGCAAAGAATAGCCTCTAAAATTTCCGAAGCTGCGTCTCATATTCACCAAGATGTTAAAGTTGACTTTAAATCAGCTGAAGTCAGTTTGCGCTATAGTATTTTTCCACGTTTTGCAGTTGTTATTAAAGAAATTCAAATGAGTTCTTCGAACCCTTGTTGGGGAGCTCCTATCGTAAAAATTGATGAACTTCGATTGCCCCTTTCGCTAAAAGGATTGTTTACCGGAGGATCGGTTGTTGAGGTTATTCATGCTGACCATATTGATCTACATCTTCGAACAGATCTTTTTAAATGCAGTGATGAGTCCCAAAATTTATTGGCTCAAGCGGCGAATACAAATACATCTCCGAATGTAGTTATGGACCAAAGCGATCGAGACAAAAGATATAAAAACGAAATTCGTTCCATCTTTTTTCAAAGTATTCAAATCCATTCAGATGTTTATCCTCAATATAATTCTGAGCTGAAAGAATTTAAGATCGATGTAAAATCAATTGAACCTCGAGTGATAGTGTTAACGGCAAAGACGGCCCTGTTGAAGGAAGTAAAGTCTTACGATCCGAGAACCTATACCAACCTACTTTTGGAGTATAGTGAGTTCCCTGAGCCTGCATTAAAAGCTCATGTTTTCGGAAATTGGAGAGAAGGGCATTATAGCCTGATTGCAAATTATACTTTCTTAGATTCTTTAATCGGTGTTGAGGCAGATGTAAAATATATTCCTCTCGGAAGAATTTTAGATGTTCTGAATCAGCATGGGGTCACAAAAACTCAAGCCATGACACTGAGAAATGCTTGGTTGTCTGGAAAATTAAGAGTCAGCTCTCCTGTTGAAAAAATTAAACAGGCCCCTATATCTTTGAAAGACTTTAAGGTTGAGGGAGACATAGGGCAGTTTAGTTCGGAAGATATTGTTATTCGAACCTTATCACCTTTGAAGTTAGATCCATTCACAATAGACATTCGCAGTTTAGATATTGAAAAAATGTGGAGTTCCTTAAAGAAAAATGTCGATCGTAAATTTTTAACTAAGTGGGGTAAGTTTACTGGTCGTTTAGAGTTTAAAGATTCTAAGCAGATGAGCTTGGTAGGTGAACTCCGAGATGCAGCTATGGTCTTTGCGAATAAGGGGCGTCAGGAACAACAATCTATTTTGAATGTTGTCTCAGAAGCACGATTAGATGGGGATCTTGCAAAATTTGTTATCTCTAGAGTTGAGTTGCAAGATGGAACTTTTTTAGGAGATGTTACTTTAAAGTACAATCTCAAAGACCAAGAACTTAAAGGGCGAGTAAATATTGATGAACTTATTTTTGCCGATAATATTCAAAAGTTATTAACCAGTGGTGGTAGTATAAGTTCTGTGATGATGGATGCTGATATTGTTGCTAAGGAAGGAAAATTAAAAAAGATTTCAGGGCATTATGTATTGCGATCTGCTCACTTGGAAGGTCTTAGTTTCCTAGATAATCGTGGACGATTTTCTCAAGATGCGGGGAGTGAATTGGTAGTTCGTCATCAAAGTGCTCAATTAAATATTTTAAAGACATCGGCCTCTGGAAAATTACTATCTTCCGTTTTGGATGACTCTTGGTGGAGTCAAGGGACTGCATCCTTTGAAAAACTTGCCATTGAATTGGATTTTAAAAATTATAAAAGTTTTGAATGGCGTAAAGCTCAGGCATATTTGTTAGGGAATGTGAATAAAAGTGTTTCTACTCAGGGTGCTTGGGATGATAATTCAATCTTATCTGGGACGATAAAGCTAAAAGATAAAAAGAAACAGAATCAATATTTACTGCAGGGAACTCGTCGACAGCCGTTATTTTTGGCGCAGTAGTGTAGAGGATTTTTTCAATGTCTTATTCTTTGTTTGAAGTTCTTAATAGTAAAAAACCATTTTTTAATAAAAATAAATTAAAAGGAATCCCTCGACTGCAAGCGCATCGGGGGTATTGGCAATCTCAAAACTCAGAAAATGTGTTGCGTGAAAATACATTAGAGGCCTTTGAAAATGCTTCGTTGCATGGTTATGAAGGCTTTGAATGCGATATTCATTTATCTAAAGATGGGGTTCCTGTCGTTTATCATGATGTGTCTCTTAAAAGACTTCATGGAATCGATGAATTAATTAAGAACTGTTTGTTTCAGGAACTTCAAAAGCTTGGTGTATCGAGTTTGCAGCAAATTTTGCAGAGTCCAAAAGTACCAAAATTTATAAATGTCGAGATCAAATCTAAAAATGTAATTAAATTTGATCTTGAGATAAAAGTGATTCAAATAATTCAGAAATATGGATCACAAAAAAATATAATTGTTTCTAGTTTTAATCCCCTAAGTTTGTGGGTTTTAAGAATGCTAGCGCCTGAAATTCCCAGAGCTCTATTAGTAAGTGGAGAGCTAGATAAAGATAACTCAGAAATTTTACGAAGACTTAGATTATATTTTTTAGCAAAGCCACATATGTTGAATTTGGATGGGAATAGTATTTCGCCAGCAGAGGTAAAGGCTTTGGTAGAGAGAGGTTATAATATTTCTCTATGGACCATAAACCAAAGGCCTCTGGCTCAAGAATATCTTAAAGCAGGGGCCTTTAGCATTATAACAGATAAAATTTTAGAAACAGACTTACCAAAAATGACTTAGGCGTTATCTTTTTCAGTTTCTTTCTTGTAAACAATTTTTTCTTGGTCTTTGATGTCTTTTGAATCTACTTCAATTTCGTTAAGGCCTTCTTTGAAGCCCTTAATTGCTTTACCGATTGATTTTCCCAACTCAGGTAATCTGCGAGGTCCAAAAAATAATAAAGCTACGATAGCGAGTAATAAAATATGAGATAAGCTTAGTGCACCCATGATCGGCTCCTTTAATTCAGCTTTATTGTATAGCCTATAAATTTTAGAAGTAAATAGAAGAATCGCATAAAAAAGCCCTCTTGAGGAGGGCTCTGAAGATGTCTCATTTTAGATACTAGTCGTTTTCGAGATCGGGACTCAGAGTTGTAGATATATTTACGACCTTTGGTCCTTCAATGATCGTTTGGATCGGCAAATATTGGGTTTTAACCTTTTTGGCCGGCAATACCTTTGAAACGCCTTTATTGGCTGCAGGTTCCGTTTTTTGCTTTTTATCCAGCAGAGGTATAGTTAGAGCAGGAGTCGGCGCCGGAGCTACAATAGGAGCTGCAATAGGAGACGGGGCCACTGTCGCAGGTGTAGAGGGTAATGATGTAGGTTCTGCTTTATTGTTTGTAGCTTCTGCAGAGGCTTGAAGCTTTGCTATTTCAGCTTCATATTGAGCCTTAAGCTTTAAAGCCTCTTCTTCATAGGCTTTACGAAGTGCTTCAGTTTGTTTGCTTTTATGGTCAGACATACAAAGACTGTATGTCTGAAGAGCAACTTCCTTAGCTTTTGCACGGCAAGTAAGATCAGCAGAGGATTCTTGGGTTTGAGCCCATACCACTGATGAAAGTAACATAAAACTTGTAATGACTAAGGTTTTCATAATCCCTCTCTTGTTAGAGATTGCGACATTTCTTGAATTAACAAAAATGGCAATGTTCCCAAGAGTTACAAATCCCATACCAGTCTAGGGGGGTATAGGATGGATCTCGCGGCAGAGGCTATGAATTTACTACAGGAGTTGACCAAAATAAGGACATACAAATAAAAAAAAGAGAGGATGTTTCATCCTCTCTTTTGAATTAAAATTAGCGGAATTATCGTTTAATAGCCTTAGGATCAATAGCGTCTTGGAGACCGTCACCTAGGTAGTTAAAGCTCACCGTGGTCAGGAAAATCAACAGCCCTGGCAAGATTGCTAAGAAAGGAGCTTGGTAGATAAGCTCTTGAGCATTGTTAAGCATATTTCCCCAGCTTGGAGTTGGGGGCATAATTCCTAAACCTAAAAAGCTTAAGGCTGCCTCAAATAGAATAGACTCACCAACACCCAGAGTGATGGAAACTAGCATCGGTGCAATTACATTCGGAAACATATGGCGAATGATGATAGTGCTGTCTTTAGCCCCTAATGTTCTAGCCGCTAGAACGAATTCGCGTTCACGAATAGATAGAATACTTCCTCTAACTAAACGAGCTACTGACATCCAAGAGAATAGGCATAGAATCGCAACCATTTTGACAATACTTTCATTAGAAGTGCTGACGAAAATATTTAAAAATGGAAGTTTAGACATGTCGATTGCGGCAATAACAATCAACACAGGGATATGTGGAAGTGATAGCAATGCATCTGTAATACGCATTAAAAATGAATCGACAAAACCACCGTAAAAACCAGCAATACTTCCTATCAATAGTCCGATAAGTGCAGAGGCCAATGCTACTAAAATACCTACGCCCATTGAAACTCTAGTTCCATAAACAAGGCGCATAAATACGTCACGGCCTAGTTCATCAGTCCCAAAAAGATGGAAAACTTTAAAATCTTTAAAGAGTCCTTCGATTTTAGATTTTGCAGGGGAATCAATTTTTTGAAGCTTCGCCATGGCATCCGGAACGGTTAGGGCGCCCAGTTCGTAAAGTGCGTCTTCTTCGTCGACACCTACTATAACTTCTTTGGCGATAAGTTCTTTGTTAACCTCTGCAGCAACAGTTGGGTTTTTTTCGATAAATTTTTCGATAGTGGCCTCTTTTTCATCGGCATTAATTTCTGCCCAAGAAAAAGGAGACAAATATCTGTAGCGAACATTTTGAGAATCTGGATCAAGCCCAGTAATTGCTTGAATGGTTCCAGCAAAAATCGCGATAAATAAAAATAGCGAAATAATGCAGGCACCAGCGACAGCGAGTTTGTGATCTAGAAACTGAGTCCAAACCATTTTCCACATGGGTTGGGCTTTTTCGAGTTCAGACCTCATTTTGTCTGTCATAGAATCGTCGGAATTAACTTTATTTAAATCATTCATACTTTAAGCCCAATACTATTGATAAGAAATACGAGGATCAGCGAAACCGTAAAGAATATCGGCAATAAGGTTCATTAAAAGAACCATGCTGACAGAAATTACGAATGAAATCATAGCTACGTTGTAATCGTTTCCAATGATAGAATCATAAACGAGTTTACCGACACCTTGATATGCGAAAACAGTTTCTGTTAAAATAGCTCCAGAGAACAACCCTGAAAAACTTAATGCTAGAATTGTGATTAAAGGAATCAACGCATTTCTAAAGCCGTGTTGCCAAATAACGGTATTGCGAGAAAGACCTTTGGCTTTTGCTGTGCGGATAAAATCGTTTCTCATCGCTTCAAGCATCGCTGAACGAGTAAATCTACTAAAGCGACCGATCTGTTGGATAGATAAGCTTAATACAGGAAGTACTAAATAATAAGCTCGGTCTTTGATATTCGCCCAGAGACCCAAATCTTCAGCGCCAATTGTTTGAGTTCCTCCGGCTGGAAGAATCGGGAATAGGACCGCAAAGATAATAATCAGGACGATGGCTAACCAGAAAGAGGGGATAGAAATTCCCCCGAAAGAAAATAGGTTCACAAAATAATCAATTTTACTTCCTGGTTTTAGTGCAGAGAGAACTCCCAATGGAACAGCAATTGCGATAGATAAAATCAAAGAAATTGCTGAAAGCAAAAATGTATTCCAAAGACGAGGTCCCATCAATTCTTGAACTGGGACTCGATAGGTTCTGCTGTATCCAAGATCGCCCTGCACAAGGGAACCCATCCATGCTCCGTAGCGTTTGTAAACAGGTTGGTCTAATCCGTAAAGAGACTTTAGGCGAGCAACGTCTTCCGCAGTAATCTTTGGATTCGAAGCAACCATCATGTCAACAGGGTCTCCTGGCATAAGGCTCATGAGGTAAAAGCAGACAAAAGACAGGACTGCGATCACTGCCAATGTTTGTAGAATTCTTCGAGTAATAAAAGTAGTCATTGTAATAAATCCTTAATCCAAGTGATCGCTTATTTCAAATTCCAGAATTCGATATTATTCGTTTCATAAAATTGATGACCGGCCATTTTATAGTTTTCTAAATTTTTTGGAGTCACAGAAATATCAGCACGATAGTACAGAGGTAAAACAGGAACTTCCTCAGTGTAGTGCTTTAAAATCGAGTGAACTAATTCAATACGCTTTTTTGCATCAAATTCTGTATCAAGAGCATCTAGGGCCTTGTCGACATCAGGATTGATCCACCCTGTGTAGTTTTGGCCAGACCAACCATTTTTTTGAGTAGGAATTGCTTTTGAAGACGTCGTTGAACGAGGAGAGTTTTCAGGGGAGGAAACCCATGCAAACAGTCCCAGTCCTTCGAACTTTCTTTTAGACATAGTTT
>JBHIVS010000137.1:0-6825 GCA_041987885.1 Pseudobdellovibrionaceae bacterium
ATAATAGACAATTATTATTAAAAAATAATCTTTTGATATAATGAATTCTCTAAAAACAGGACAAGAGATAAGACATTGTATTAATGTATTAATATAACAAGTAGAACCAACATTTAATAAACCAGTTCTTTTATGGTGTTCATTATTATTTAAATTACTCATTCGTCCTTCGGCTGAGTGACTAGTCCAATATTATAGACACCTGCCGCTCTCACTTCGGCCATAGCTTCGGCAACAAAGCCATAGTCTACTTTTCTATCCGCTTGAATATAAACTTGCTTGTCTTTTTTATGTTCAAAAATAGCTTTGATTTTAGTTTTTAGATCTTTCATTGCTATTTTTTGTTTTGCGATTGTCATCTTTTGATCCGAGCCAATCACTAAAACAAAAGGTTCTTCTTTGACTTCAACGCCTGAACTTGAAGTTTTCGGAAGATCAACTTCGATTCCCTGTTGCATAAGGGGAGTTGTTACCATGAACATGATCAATAAAACCAGCATCACATCCACAAGGGGAGTAATGTTGATTTCGCTGAGCGTGGCGCGGCTTTTACCGCCTCCCGTGTTCATTCCCATGTTTAATTTCCTTTAAAGAAGTTACGTTTAACAATATTTAAAAAGTCAGCACTGAAATTATTCAGAGCAATTTCTTGTTTACGTACTTGAGATATAAAGTTGTTATATAGAACAACCGCAGGAATCGCAGTAGCAAGACCAATCGCTGTTGCAATTAAGGCCTCAGAAATTCCAGGAGCAACGACAGCAAGACTAGCTGTTCCAGTTTGGCCAATTTTATGGAAAGATCCCATGATTCCCCACACAGTACCAAAAAGACCAATAAATGGGCCTGTACTGCCAGTTGTTGCTAGGACTGTTAATTTTGATTCTAAAGCTGCGATTTCTTGTTCTGAGGATTTATTTAAAACACGCTGAAGATTATCAAGACCAGATAGAATAGGTTTTTCACCTTCAGAGCGACTTAAAAGAGGTGATTCAGAAATCTTTTTCATTTCCAGATAAGCATCTTTAAAAACTCTTGCGATTGAAGATTCTTTGTATTGGTCGATGTCTTCAAATAAAGAATCTAAAGAACTAACCTTCCAGAATTTAGCTAAGAAAAGTTCATCCGCGAGTTTTATTTTTTTAAAAGTCATGAATTTTGAATAAGCAATGGCCCAACAAAATACAGAAAGAACAATGAGAATAAGTAGTGTTAGCTGAACAACAGGACTTGCTTGTGCAATAGCATCAATCGAGCTGGTGTTAACAGATACTGAGGGCGCAGCTTCGGCCACGTTGATGAAACTAAATTGGGACATATCAGACCTCCGAATAGGAAATAAATTCCTAGGATAAAAGATATGTCCAAATACTTAGACTTTCAACCTATTGCGCAGGACCTTGGTGGGGTAGTTTTAAGAATTCTTCGAGATTGTTAATAATGTAACCATCTGCTTTAATTTTTTGCGCATAACTAAGTTCTTCGGCTGTGGTGATTGGGCCCAGATAAATTCTTTTATTGCGTCGACGAACCTCAGCAATAATATTTTCATTAAATGCAGGGCGATTTTGTACTTTGAATGGTGCCACATACACATCACCTTTAAATTGTGTCGATGGCAAAATCCACATGGAATCCATGACTAAAAATCTCATAATATCAGGCGTACTTGTTCCGTAAATAAATTCAGGACGGATTTCTTTGATGGATTTTAAGATAATTAAGGCTTCGCTTTGTATCATAGTTCTATGGTTGGGATTGAAAGACTCAATGGCCTTTGTTACCGCAATATGAACTTCATGGGTGTTATCTACGACGTTTAAAATGAACTTAGTTTGTGGGAATTTTTCATAGATGTCTTTTAAAGTAGGTAATGCACCGTAAAATCTTTCAAGCTCTGAAAGTGGATATTCAGACACCTTATTCCCAATCATAATTTTTTGCTGAGGATTGGCTGTTTGCTCTTTGTAGATCTGATCTAAAAAGGCCTTGTCTTTAGAGGGTGACAAAATAAAAGGGATCTTGTCTCCAGATAAACGCACATCTAACCAAATCACATAATCTTGGTTTTTAGTGGTCAGAGACTGGATCTCTTGGTTATTCGTGGCCTGAACGATCCAAGTGGGCTGAGGGCCATTAAAAAAGGGACTCTCATATTGAGGGTGGTTTTGACCTAAACCCCATATACGGGCCATATAAATCAGAATACTCAATGCTAGGACACTAAAGAAGGTAATTAAGATAATTCTCATGGATAGCTCTATATCAGTATAAAATATTGAAATCACCTATTTTTTTGAAAACAAAAAAAACGAAAAACTCTTGTTTTTGAAATACGTTAAAAAAAGACGTAATTCACCTTGTTTTTCAATTGGCTTTCTATTAGATACTAGCCTCAAAGTACTTGGGGAATTTATGACTAAAATCAATCGCAAACTCGAATATGCGCTGATGGCTGTGAAATACATGAGCCAAAAGATCCCTGGTGAATTGACCTCTGCCAAAGAAGTCTCGGACGTCTTTAATACGCCTTTTGATGCTACTGCTCGCGTGATGCAGCAGCTGGCTCAAAAAGGAGGAATTTTGAAATCTGAGTATGGCGTCAATGGTGGGTATCAAATTACCAAAGATCTAGCCAAAGTGAGTATGTATGATCTTGTAGAGATTATCGAGGGGCCGACGGCCTTGGTAAAATGCTTACACAAAGAAGCTCCTTGTGAGATTCAAAATCGCTGCAACATTATTTCCCCAGTTACTCAATTAAATCACAAGTTGACGGAGTTTTACCGCACGCTTTCTCTAAAAGAGCTGTTGGTTGAAAAAGTGCAGACTCCAAATAGGAAAAATACCGAGGTCCCTGTCCATGGATAATAAAAACTCAAACAACCCTCTTGATAGTTACGAGTACAAATACGGCTTCACGACCGATATCGAAGCCGATGAAGCTCCGTTGGGTTTGAATGAAGAAATCATTCGTTTAATTTCTGGTAAGAAAAATGAGCCAGAGTGGATGCTTGACTATCGTTTGAAAGCTTACAAGCATTTCATGACTCTGGAAGAGCCTGCATGGCCGCATTTGCATTATCCGAAAGTAGATTTTCAAGCTATTCGCTACTATTCGGCTCCGAAAAAAGCAGAAGAAGCATCAGATAAGCCAAAATCTTTGGATGATTTAGATCCTGAGTTGTTAAAAACTTTTGAGAAATTAGGGATTCCTCTAGGGGAACAAAAACGTATCTCTGGTATTGCCGTGGATGTTGTTTTTGACTCAGTTTCTGTGGGAACAACTCATACTGAAGTTTTAGAAGAGGCCGGAGTTATTTTCTGTTCAATTTCAGAAGCAATTCACAAACATCCTGAATTAGTAAAAAAATATCTAGGTTCTGTAGTCCCTTATACAGATAACTATTATGCCGCTTTAAATGCCGCAGTTTTTACGGATGGATCTTTCTGTTATATTCCTAAAGGGGTTCGTTGTCCGATTGATTTATCAACTTACTTCCGTATTAATGCCAAAGACACAGGGCAGTTTGAAAGAACTTTATTAGTTTGTGATGACGGCGGATATGTGAATTACCTTGAGGGCTGTACAGCTCCTCAGCGTGATGAAAATCAATTACACGCAGCGGTTGTTGAATTAGTCGCTTTAGAAAATTCAGAGATTAAATATTCCACGGTTCAAAATTGGTACACAGGGGATAAAGAAGGCCGCGGCGGAATTTATAATTTCGTTACTAAACGCGGAAAAGCTCAAGGCAAGAACTCTAAGATTTCATGGACTCAAGTGGAATCAGGTTCTGCGATCACTTGGAAATATCCTTCTTGTATTTTACAAGGTGAAGGGTCTGAGGGGGCTTTTTACTCTGTCGCTTTGACCCATGATTATATGCAAGCTGATACGGGAACAAAAATGATCCATATCGGCAAAAATACAAAATCGACAATTATTTCCAAAGGTATTTCTACGGATAAATCTTCGAATGCATATCGTGGCCAAGTTAAAATTATGCCATCGGCTGAAAATGCTAGAAATTACTCTCAGTGTGATTCGATGCTTGTGGGTGATCAAAGCAGTGCGCACACCTATCCGTATATTGAAGTGAAAAATAAAACAGCAACAATTGAACATGAAGCAACCACTTCACGTATCAGTGAAGATCAGCTTTTCTATTTGCAATCACGTGGCCTAGATATGGAGAAATCAATTTCCATGCTGGTTAACGGTTTTTGTAAAGAAGTCTTTAAGGAATTGCCACTAGAGTTCGCTGTTGAGGCTGTTAAGTTAATTGAAATGAAATTAGAAAATTCTGTTGGATAAAGTAGTAAGAGGATAAAATGTTAGAAGTTAAAAACTTACACGCACGTGTTGAAGAAAAAGAAATTCTAAAAGGACTGAACCTTAAAATTAATGCAGGTGAAGTTCATGCGATTATGGGACCTAACGGTTCTGGCAAATCTACTTTGTCAAAAATTCTTGCTGGTCATCCAGCGTATGAAGTGACTTCTGGTGAAGTAAATTACGAAATTAATTTTCAAATGAAAAATTTGTTGGATCTTGCTCCGGATGAAAGAGCTAAAGAAGGTATTTTCTTGGCTTTCCAATACCCGATTGAAGTTCCAGGGGTTTCTAATTTTACTTTCCTTCATTCGGCTTTTAATTCGATTTTACAATATCAAGGTTCTGAACCAATGCCTGAGGGGGAGTTTAGAGAGTTTCTTTATCAAAAAATGAAACTTGTAAACATGAAGCCTGAATATTTAGATCGCCCAGTAAACACAGGTTTTTCTGGTGGTGAGAAAAAGAAAAATGAAATTCTGCAAATGGCTGTTTTGTCGCCTCGTTTAGCTCTTTTAGATGAAACGGACTCTGGCCTTGATATCGATGCTTTAAAAACAGTGGCTGATGGTGTGAATAAACTCCGACGTAAAGACAATGCCATTGTTATGGTGACCCATTACCAAAGGTTATTGGATTATATTAAGCCTGATTTTGTTCACGTTCTTTACAATGGTCAGATCATTGAATCTGGGGATGCCTCTTTGGCATTGAAGCTTGAAGAAAAAGGTTACGACTGGTTGATAAATTAATTTATCAATAAGCGAGGATATAAAAAATGAATTTACTATCAAACTATGAAAGCTTCATTAAAAGCCATAATGTAACGAAAGAGTTAAGTGCTCTTCGTCAGGAAGCTTTTAATTATGCTTCAACTAAAGGTTTGCCGACTCGTAAAAATGAAGACTGGCACTATACAAGTGTTAGATCTTTGGATGAATTAACTTATGAGGTTTTTACCAATGAAGTTTCTTTGTCCCATGAGCAATTGGTAGAAATTAAAACTCATCTGAATTCGGATTTTTTAAATATCGTATTTGTAAATGGGGTTTTAAATACAACTTTGTCTTCTGAATTGCCTGCTGAAATTGTTGTTGAAGAATACAATTCTTTTAAGGGCGAATTTGCAGATGCTTTTGATGCTCTTAATGCAGCTTATTTGACGAAACCGCTTTCTTTGAAAGTAAAAAAAGAAAGCTCTGTGGATAAACCTGTGAATTTCGTCTTTTACTCTTTCCAAAAAAACAACCAAGCTGTGATGGTGCATCCACGTATTGACCTAGTAGTTGGTGAAAGATCTTCTTTGACTCTTTTAGAGAGTTATTACGGAGCAAACGAACAACAGTATTTGGTGAATTCGGTTTTAAATGTCGTTGTAAAAGAGAGTGCGACTTTAAAATATGCGCGCATTCAATCGGAAAGCGAACAGGCATTTAATATTGGCCGTACAGTTATTAATTTGCAAAAAAATTCAAATCTAGAATCTTTGGCAGTGGCGATTGGCGGCAAATTATCTCGTCATTCATTAGACATACGCATGGTTGAAGAAGGTGCTAACGCTGAAATTCTTGGTATCACAGCGATTAAAGACAAACAGCATGTTGATAATACTTCGGTGATTGATCATGTTGTGGGTGGTTGTAATACAAATCAACTGTACAAAGGAATCTTAGACGGAGAAGCAAAGTCTGCATTTACAGGGACCGTTGTTATTCAAAAGAATGCACAAAAAGCCAACTCGGCTCAGTTGAATAATAATTTACTATTAAGCTCTAAGGCAGAGGCTGATAGTCGTCCGTGTTTAAATATTTATGCAGATGATGTGAAGGCCGCCCATGGTTCTACTGTCGGGCAATTAAATGCCGAAGAATTATTTTATCTTCAGTCTCGATGTATTTCGAAAGAAAAAGCCATTCCTATGTTGAGTTATGGTTTTTTATCAGAGGTTATTTACAAATTTAATCACGAACCTGTGCAAAAGTGGCTTTCCAAGCATTTAGATAAAGCTTTTGCAAAATTCAATACGAGTATTTAGTGATGTCAGAGTTAACAGATTATTTTTCTAAAATAAGATCTCAATTTCCAGCTCTTACTCAAAAAGTAAGAGCACGCGATTTGGTTTATCTAGATAGCGGTGCAACGACATTAAAACCTCAATCGGTGATTGATCGTATTACGCATTTTTATTCCTATGAAACTTCGAATGTTCATCGTGGGGCTCATTATCTTGGTGATGTGGCAACGGGGCATTTTGAAACGGCCCGTGCAAAAATCGCTAAATTTATTGGTGTAAAAAATACGGAAGAAATTATTTTCACTAAGGGCACTACGGAATCCGTTAATTTTATTGCTCAGACCTATGGTTTGGCGAATTTAAAAGCCGGAGATGAGATCTTAATCTCTATTATGGAACATCACGCGAATATCGTTCCTTGGCAAATGGTGGCTGAACGCGTGGGTGCTAAAGTTGTTGCTGCGAATATTACTTC
>JBHIVS010000138.1:0-6819 GCA_041987885.1 Pseudobdellovibrionaceae bacterium
GCCTGCGCGTATCTGTTGGTTGGAATACGGTGAGCGTGCAAAAGCCGGTTTGTTATTTAATAAACTAGTAGCCGAAGGCAAAGTAAAAGCTCCGATCGTAATTGGGCGTGATCACCTAGATTGTGGTTCTGTGGCCTCTCCGAATCGTGAAACAGAAGCGATGAAAGATGGATCAGATGCAGTGAGTGACTGGGCATTATTAAATGCTTTGGTAAACACAGCTTGTGGGGCAACTTGGGTTTCTATCCATCATGGTGGTGGGGTCGGTATGGGTTTTTCTCAGCACGCAGGACAAGTGATCGTGGCTGATGGAACTCCTGAGGCAGCGGCTCGTCTAGAGCGTGTATTGACGGCAGATCCGGCAATGGGCGTATTTAGACATCTAGATGCCGGTTATGAGTTAGCAAAAGACGTGGCTAAAGAGCGCGGCGTAAATAGCTTGTGGCTCTAAAGTTTCGTTTAAAAATTAATAATGTAAATTAAATTTTAGTAAGTAACTGTAATTGAACAGGTATGGCGTTCTTACCTGTATCAACAGTGTTGAAATCCATAAAATATCTGAGGAAGGTGTTTTATGGATTTTTTATTTAGTTATCTATTAGGTTATATTTTAGGGGTTGGTATTGCCTTTTTGGTCGCTTTGTTTTTGGCGATGAATAAGGTTTCTCGTGAAAAAATAAAACCATTTATTAATTTGGTTAGTATAGTTCCTATAGTTGTCTATTTGCCCTTTTTATATATTTGGTTCCGCCTAGAGAGCGGCTCCTTATTTTGGCTTGTCTTATTCAGTGCCTTGGTTCCGATGTTTATCAATTCCATGCGTGGTTTTTTACGTATTAATGATTTCTTTTATAGATCTGCAGATAATCTTGGGGCCGATAAATATTTATTAATGTCGAAAGTTCTGATCCCTGGATCCATGGCGGCTAGTTTTAGAGGTCTTAGAATTTCTTGGGCTTTAAGTTTGGTGGGGCTTGTTGTTTATCAGTTGCTAGGATACGTAGCTGAATTTTCTTCGAATGAAAATTACTCGAGAGCTTTTGGTGATCATAATATTCTATTGACGATAGTTATGGTTATAGCTGCAGGGCTTATTGTGGATACAGCCTTTTTAGTTTTAAAAAAATACTTATTAGTATGGGATGAAGAGGTTCTGTCATGAGTCTAAGTGAAATTTACGATGAATCTATGTTTTACAGTGTCTGGACGGGCTCTTCAGAAGTTTCAAGAAGGTCTTTTATGAAAACAAGAATTCAAGCAGCTAATAATTATAAATTAACGATTAATGAAGGGGAAGTCCTTTGCTTTGTAGGGCGTCCTGAAATTGGTAAAACGGAAATTATGCAAGAACTGTTAAAAACGGTTTCACGTTCAACCAATGATTTTTTGCATGTCACGGATGAACACCGTGATTATAAAAATGACGTTGCCATGATTTATCAGAATCATAAACTTTTTCCGTGGTTGACGGTTATTGAAAATATTGCGTTTGGACTTATCGCGCGAGAATTTCATGATGAAATGATCGCAGGAGAGGTTCGTTCTCTTTTATATCAATATGACCTTTGGGAGGTCAGAGATCTTTATCCAGGACAATTAACAGTGGAGGAAAAACAAAGGACAGTTATTGCTCAAGTAATGTCTACGGACCCCGCTGTGATTCTTATGGATGAGCCGTTTATTAATTTAGATTATCAATCTAAAGAAAAGTTTCAGAAAATTATCGTCGATCTTTGCACAGAATTGCGTAAGACAGTGTTGTTAACGACAAGGAGCTTAGAGGATGCTTTATTAATCGCAGATCGTATCATAATGCTTGATAAAATTGACTCACATTGGGTCATTGAGGAGTACAAGGTTACGTTGCCTCGGCCCCGTGATGTGACCTCTTCAGACTTCAATGATTTGCGTCGAAATTTGAGATCTATTGCTGCCGAGTAATAGTCTTGTGTTACATGGATTTCGCGGAACGTCCTATTATGAGGAAGTCTATAATTAAATAAAGTATTATTTAAATCTTACCGATCAGAATAGTATGGCGAATGTAAAATCACACTATAAATTGCTCAAGAGTTTAAACTCAAGAGGAAGCGCATTTCTGCAAGCTTTGGTTGCAGTTATTGTTTGCGGAATCATCATGTATTCATTAAGTCCTTGGATTATCGAGTTTAAAAAGCAATCCATGAAGAATTCTAATTTGATCTCTTCGAGGTTGGCGGTTCATTCTTTGTTGGATTATACTCTGGTGGGGATTAAACAGAAGTGGTGTTTTTCTTCGGCGTGGACTCCAGAGCCTTGTGGGCAAGGTGTTTTGCAATCTATCAATCATCCAAGATCGATAGATCGTTTGTTATTAACTGAAGAGTCCTTGGATTATTTAAAATTACTTGGTGTCTCTAATTGGTCGAGTGCAAAAATCACAAAGATTGAACATGAGCTCGCAGTTTCAAGTATTACAACGAATAATCCAGTTTATAAAATTTTTCAAAACTTAGATTCAAAAGTAAATAAGCTTAAGATTTCTATTTCCGTAGATAACAATGCTGCCTTACCTCAGTATGGTGATGAGGTGTATTTGCGTGTCGAAGTCTCATTATTAGACAGGTCAGGGGAAACAATTAATATAGGTTCCTCTAAACTCAGAGCCGTATCTTATGTCGGAGTTTATCCTCGAGAGGTCGGAAGTTTTGCTTTAATTTTAGCAAATAATCTTTATTTAGATCGCAGTAGTGCCTACACCCCACAAAAAGGGGATGCTTATATCAAAAAGTTTTCTTCTAGAACCAGTGATCTTGTAAATTCCGGACTTATTTTTAATAGCCCTGTATTTGTGAATAGCGATATCTATTTAACATCAAGTAATGAAAAATCTGCTTATACTCCAGTGACTTTCAAAGAAAAAGTTTATCTTGGAGCTGGAGTTCTAAAAAGAGACGGCGTGGGGTTTGTCCCTAATACTGCCGGAGGAACAGATAGCCAGTATTGGACCGACATTTTGCAATTTGGTGGCTTTAAAGGTGGGGTTGAGGTCGATGGTAAAAAAGATTTAGGTTTAGAATATTTGTCGGGGGAAAGAAGTGCTGCAAGTTCCTCTGATGCGGATTTATTAAAAAAATGTATAGCCAATACAGCGGCCAACTCTTTGTTAACCTCAACTGATAACAGTCGTATCTTAGGAGAGTTGCTATCTACCTCTTCTAATCTTTATAGATATCGATTGCAGTTGACGGAGTATAATAAATTTAATGCGCAAACAGGTAATTTACCTGAAGTGACAAGCCAAAAAACGGGTAGTTCTGGTTTGGGTCTTTACGATTCAAAATATACAAACTCTTCAAATGGGGCTGTTTTAAAATATAATTTAAAAGTTGGAAATTTAACGATTTCTGGGGTTGTTCCAGAAGGAGGATCTTCCATCTTAACGACTGAGTCGAATCTTCAGTCCCGTATTGATTTATATCAATCAAGCATACAGGCGAATAATAAAACGATTGCTTCGAACAATTCTGAAATTAGTCAGTTAGAGTCAACGATCACTTCGCAAGAAAAAAATCTTGATTCTATAGAATCAGCTATCGATGCGGAAAAAAGAAAAATACCATCTGATTATAGAGAAATTCAAAAATTAGAAAATCAGTATGATAATGTAAAAGACTCTATTAGAAATAATAAACGTAAAATTAGTAACTTAAAATCAGACATAAGTAATTTAGAATCCAGCAATGTATCTTTAAAAAACAATCTCGATGATGCTTATGATATGCATAAAAAGAAAGCGACCATTGAGATTAGTGCAAATCGAATTGTCGGAAAAACAGGAGAAACAAGTACCTATAATCCTTCTTACAGAGAACTTAATATCAAAACATCTACACCAGAATGGCTAATCGATGAGACGGGTAAAAAGCTAGATGTATCCATAGAACTTGAAGCTATGGATGTTTCTTATGAATTATTTGAAAGTAAACGTGATCCGACCGTTTTAAATAAGAACCTTACGAAGGGTTCTATTGATTTGAGTTGGTCTTGGAACACTTTGAATGCTTCTAGAAATCTGAAAGATTTAAAAGGCAATAATAGAGGAGACACGAGCTCTCAGGATTTATATGTGAATTTTGACGAAGTTTGTAAAACTGTCGATTATAGTTCTTTTGCTTCTGTGGGTTGGGAAAGTAGTTTTGCTGAAGTTTCAAGACATTCTTGGTCGTTCACAAATACTTATGCTGAGAGAGCTGATTATGTATTCAATATTGATAATGCATCTACAGCTGGGGGTCGGGTTCCCGCTTTTGTCATTAAATCAATTGTTAAAAATTGTATTATCGAAGCAACCGCTAACTTTGTGACGGGCTTTTTAACCTGTGAATCGCTAACCATTCGTGCGCGATCGACTCCTTTGACAATTGTGGGAACTTTTATAGTTTCAAATGGAATGACGATTGATGATAGCGCCTATAAAGCTGGAATTAAATGGCAGAGTATTTATCATCCAATGTCGACTTATTTGTTAAGATCAGCAAAGGTTCTTAAAGCTGTGGGCGGTGGAAGTTGTGATAGCCTAACGAGAACTCCTGTCTGGCATCCTCGTCCGGCTCTTTTAGATCGTGTAAATGCTCAACAATGTAATGCGATGGCTCTTCGTTTGAAAGCAGATCCATTTAGATGGACATCTGTAGATCCAGACTGCGGCTTAATAAGTGCTTCCAGTACAGCGACTTTTTGTAAAAACAGCTTAGGTAATTACTTTGCTTTAGAAATTCACAGGGAATCAGGCATATGAGTCTAAAGAAATCATTAAAGCTCAATAATGCAGGTATTACAATTTTAGAGTCTTTGCTGGGCTTGACTCTTATTTGTATTGTCATGTCAGCCTTTATTGGTGGAATCGTATCCATGAATAAACTTCGTGGCGAAGCAGATGGCAATAGGATCTTAAATAAGCAGATCAATGATATTATCGAAGGCATACGACCAAATCTAAAACTATATCAATTAAGTTATGACAGCTCTAAGAACAGTTCAGAGCGATTGGATTTAAAAAATCTTCCTATGGCTTGGGGAAATGGAATTCAAGCAAAAGCGGCTGATTGTAAAGAGTGCCCTGGCCGTTACGGCTATATGATTCAATCCTATGATGGGTATTATGGTTTGTACTTAGTGACAGTACGCTTTAGTCACAAAGACTGGTCTGCTAAAAAGAATCCGACTGTCGCCGATTATGGTTTTGTCGATTATGAATTTGTGGTGAATGTACAATGAAGAACTTAACAAATAAAGGTTATACCTTAATTGAAATTATGATCGGTGTCGGGATTTTGGGTCTTGTGGGACTTGCGACATCTACCTTTTTAATTTTTGCTCAAAAAAATAGTAAGGCTATTCAAGACGACGTATCCGTTGCAACAGACGTATTAATTTTCGAGAGAATTTTAATGCAAGATTTAAAAGCCTCTGCGGCGTCTTTTAATAACTTAAAAATAAAGGATGATAAGGGCCTAAACTTTTTTGATTATATTACGGATGTCGAAGATCAGACGGATAAAAATGGTCGTACATTTACTCTGGTGCCAGATAAAAATGAATTTGTCGTGATCGTCGATGCCGAGGACTCTATGTCTATGATTTACTCTCCGGCGATGGCCTATAATGTAGGAGTTCAGCCGACCAACATGAATCAATCTGCACCCTTACAGTTTGTGTCTTTAAATAAAGATGATATTGTTTCAAAAACTACTTCTGGTACGGGGGATCTCTGGAAAGAAGGAAATCTATTGATGCTCGATTCTCCAGCGTCTTTCCGTAGGATGTTGGCTGGTGGTTTGGATTATAGTACTCCTGCCAGATCTCCTATTTTTATTGGTAAGGTTGTTCGGGGAGGACCTTCGGTTTTAGCCAAAATCACGGGTATTTCTAGTGTTGATTTTTCTCATCCAATTTATCCGAATGAGTCTGTTACGAATGAAGATTATTTTTTGCGCAATATTCCCGCAGTCGGAGGGGGAAATCCAATTGTTCGTTTGAAACAAGTAAAAATCGCAAAATATTTTTTAAAAACAGATCAGGATAAAAAAATCGGTGTATATAGAGCCGAATTTGATGGAAGTAAGTTTTCTGATCCGCAGTTGTTGGCTTTAGGAGTTAAATCTTTTTCTCTAAGCCGCGAAACTGCAACAAAATCAATTATTGATTATACGATTTTAAGAAAATAATAGAGGGGATGTTATGAAGTTATCAGGATTATTTTTAGCACTCTTTTTAGTGTCGTTCGAAGCGGGGGCTGAGGATTTTGTCGGAGAAAAGTCATCGATCAATCCTCGAGTGGGATCAGCTGGTTTTTCAAATTTAGTTTTTGGCGGTCAGACCTCATCGGCAGCTAGTGGAGATGTGGTTTTGAATATATCGCACAAATGTTTTGGTACGAATTTACGGAATGTATCGAATCCGGTTTCTCCTCTATCGGATATTACGATTAAAATTAATGCGACTGATAACGGATCTTCGAAGGTAATCATATTAAAATATCCAGCGACTATTTTGCTCAATGCGGGTCCTTCTGTTCAGGTTTTGAATAATGGTGGCTATGCAAATTTATTGGTACAGGCCTTGGACAATACAATTCGCGTTGTTGTTCCAGCCGATATTAAAGCGAGTACAGATAGTAAAGGAAATGTAGTTATTGGTTCTGCTTTTAATATCAAAAGTATTAAATTCACTCAGGAAGTAGATCCATTAGCCAATGCTCAGTTTGCAGTTAGATGTCCAAAATGTCATATTGATGGAAACCCAGCTCAATATGTTGCGAAAACAGGGGATCTTGGT
>JBHIVS010000139.1:0-6787 GCA_041987885.1 Pseudobdellovibrionaceae bacterium
GCGGCCGCAAGGTTAAGAGTTCCCGCCGACAACCCTGGATTCTTATTAGGCCCTGCCTATGAAGAAAGTCACTTAAGCCTCTACTGCACTCGTAGTGCAAAAGTTCAAAATATCAGGGATTTAGATAATAAATTAGTTTACCTGAGCAAATATAACAATCGCGATCAACTCTCTCAAAAATTACAACAGCTGGCTCCTCGGGCAATCATCAAAACTGTAACTCCTCAAAAAACTCCCGAGCTTTTGAAAAATCTATCTAGTAAAAAATCTGCCTGCGCCATCACTGAAAATCTTTCCGGTGATTTCCATCTTCGCTACTATAAACGTATTGAAAAAATCATCGAACTTCCAAAAAAATACTCTATTCATTGGTTAATTCACCCTAGCAACTCAGAACTTTTCAAGCTGACTCACAGTTGGTTTCTGAAGGCATCACGCAGAGAAGAAATCTCTAAAGTCTACGAACGCTACGACACTCACTTAAATCGTTTAGATAAACATGATGTGACTCGTTTTCTGTCTCGAATTCAAATTGTACTACCAATCTACAAACCTCATTTCCAAAAATATGCTCGTGAAAATGATCTATCTTGGGAACTAGTGGCGGCCGTTGCCTATCAGGAATCTCATTGGAACAACGAAGCTACCAGTTTCACTGGAGTCAAAGGTCTGATGCAATTAACTCAAGATACAGCAAGACATCTTGGCGTTGAAGACCGAACAGATCCTATTCAGAGCATTTACGGGGGATCGCTATACTTAAGAAAACTGATGAACTTATTCCCTAAAGAATTAAACTCTAAGGATAAACTTTCGTTAGCTCTGGCTGCTTATAATATTGGATATGCACATTTATTAGATGCTCAAGAGCTGGCCGTAAAAATGGGAAAAAATCCCTATTCATGGAGACATTTAAAAAATATTTTGCCACTACTTGCTGATCCCGATTATTCAAAAGATCTTAAATATGGATATGCTCGCGGCTATGAAGCTGTTGAATACGTTGAGCGTGTAAAATCTTTCTACAGCATTATTGCATCTCGCACCTAAAAGATTTTTAGCTTTTTTTCAATTACACTGAGCTTTTAGAAAATTTTCATATTCTAAAAAACTACCAAGTTATTTTATTAAATTCGAAAAATAAATCATTTATAGATTCCGTCGATAGTTCCGCAGAAGTCACTAACTGACTTTCAAATACAAGCTGCTCTTTTCTTGATTTTCCGACAAAATGGCTACCCACAACTATTTCAATCACATCATTAGTCCCCAAAAATAAATAGACTCAATGGTTTCACTTAGACTTATCTCAAAAAACGATTCAAGAAAAAGATACTAATCCTTGTTTCTGTACGCACTGCGCACGTAAACAGAACTGGGCATTTTTTTAGGTTCTTTGACGTCTCATTCTAAGACAATGCTCATTTCCCGCAGTGAGCTTCATTTAAATCTATTTACAGGGTTCAAAGTAAGCTCTAAAAATAAATAACTTAAGCATAGGTCTTGCATCCCATTTAAGTATGAAAAAGTTTTTTATCTTATTATTAGCTGCCTTGTCAGGTTGTCAGGATTCTAAAGAATCTATGCCTTTAAATCTTGATGAATCTCAAAATATAATTGGTGGAAACATTGTCGACTCAGAAAACTCCCTTGCTCAATCTGTACTACGTATCTATACACGCACAGAAAAAATTTCTATTGATCTATCTAATAATGTCACGAAAAAATATGTGTATAGCTCCTGTACTGGATCCGCAATCCACCCTCGCATAGTTTTAACAGCAGGCCACTGCGCAACCAAGATTAAATATAAAAATGCCGTGATCACATTCAACGATACTTCAGGCCAAAAAATCGTTCGAAATATTATCGACAAAAAAGTTCATCCTGATTTTTTTAAACTAAAATACGAATATGATTTGGCGCTCTTAGTTCTAGAAAAAGATCTTCCAAAGGAATTTATCATCTCTCAACTTCCCTCAAAGCAACCAGAACTAAAAGTTAGAAATTTTTTAGCCGTTGGGTATGGCAGACACTCTGGGGACATCAACAATAAAAATGCAAGTGATGGAAAGCTTCGTCAGGTTGAATTAGAAGCTTTAGATTTTTCCCACAATTATCCTGAATTCAGAGTTGACCAAACAAATGGAAAAGGTGCTTGCGAAGGCGACTCTGGAGGACCTGCATTTATTTATAATAGAGCAAATTTGGTAGTCATTGGTGTTGTTTCAGGAGGAGACTCTACGAATAAGAACTCCTCTTATATAGAACAAGATAGCATCTGTGGTGACCTTGGACGGTACATTTCCGTTCCTTACCATCTCGATTGGATAGAAAAAGAAATGTCTTTTTTAC
The DNA here is from genome assembly GCA_041987885.1 of Pseudobdellovibrionaceae bacterium. Lineage (GTDB taxonomy): Bacteria > Bdellovibrionota > Bdellovibrionia > Bdellovibrionales > Bdellovibrionaceae > Bdellovibrio. Next base: position 2,356 of record JBHIVS010000139.1, read on the forward strand.
TTAGAGGCCTCAAGTAAAGATTTATCTTTTATTTTTGAATTAACCTGCCTCCACCATGGGGTAGTCACATAGCTATCATTGATGACAACGACCTCTCCAATCTGTGGCGCAATTAAAGAAATATTCTTTTCCATTGCAGATTTAGAGATAATTTCAATTGGTTCATACCAAGCATGCAAAGACAAATTGAACATTCCCCAATGAATCGGAAAATAACGTTTCGCCTTTAAATCATAAAATGCTTGTATAGACTCATCGGGAAGCATATGAACTTCACGCCATTTTTCGTTGTACTGACCATCTTCTAAAAGAGCTAAATCAAAAGGACCGTACTTATCCCCGATAGCCTTAAAATGTGTGTCATATCCAGAGTCCGCAGAGAAATAGATATTTTGCTTCGGCCCACGAATCACCCACGAAGCCCATAGAGTTTGATTCTGCTTAAAAAAACTACGCCCTGAAAAATGCTGCGCTGGTGTTGCCACAATTTCTATATTTTCTAGTTTTGTGATCTGCCACCAGTCTAACTCAGTAATACGACTTCTTTCTATGCCCCAACCCACCAAGTGATTACCTACTCCCAGAGGGACCACGAATCTTACTTTTTTATTTTTAAAAAACTTCACTGAATCCATATCTAAATGATCGTAATGATCATGTGAAATAATAATCAAATCCACTTCTGGAAGTTGTGACAATTCGATTACAGGTTTTTGGAATCGTTTCATCAGAAATCCAAAGGGCCCCGTTGAGGTCGAAAGAACTGGATCAATAAGAATTTTTTTTCCTTCGATATTTAATAATAAACTAGAATGTCCAAACCAAATAACTTTTGGATCCACCGAAGGTTCGTTAAACTTCACAAAATCAACTTTAATCTCTGGTAACTTTTCTTTGGGAACTCTTTCACTATCCCCCCCAAAGATAAAATCTTTCATCATTGGCAAAAAACTTGTTCGTTTACGCATTTCTTCAATAACTTCAGGTCGTCTATTTACAAAGACACCTTTCTTCTGATCGAAATGAGGAGATGTTGAATATTTATTAATGTCTGCCTGCGAAGGACTTGTCCCAAAAGACGATGCACAGCCAATACTCATATAACCTCCTAAACCTAAAGCAACTGCCGTTCCTAAACTTACCAAAAAAGCTTTAGTTAATTTCATAATAACTCCGACGCTGCCAATGCTTTGTTTTTGCGGCCACACAGCTTACCAAAAAAGTATGAGTGCAAAAAAAAAGGGGCTTTAAGCCCCTTTTACTTTATTCAACTGTTACTGATTTTGCTAGATTTCTTGGTTGATCGACATCGTAACCAAGACTACATGCTAGATGATAAGACATTAACTGCAATGGAATCACAGTTAAAATAGGATTCACACTCCAGTGAGCTTTCGGAATTGCTAAGTAGTACTCACTAATTGAACGAAGTTTTTCATTCTCACCCGTACCAATTGCAATCACTTGACCACCACGAGCACGAGCTTCTTCAAGATTACTAATAGTTTTTTCGTACAGACCGTCTGTAGGAGCAACCATTACAATCGCCATTCTCTCGTCGATCAACGCCAAAGGACCATGTTTCATCTCACCAGCTGCATAGCCTTCAGCATGCATATAAGCTAATTCTTTAAGCTTCAAAGCACCTTCCATTGCGATCGGGAAACTCACTCCACGACCCATATACAAAAATCCTCTGAATTGTTTTAGTTTAGCTGCTGCTTCTTCGAAGTATTTATCAAAAACAAGAACTCTTTCCATTTGGCTTGGAGCAGCCAACAAAGCTTTCACAAGCTCAACTTCCTGATCTGCAGCCATGATATTACGAGATCTTCCCATTGCAATTGCCAAAGCATTTAAAACTGCCAACGTAGATGTAAATGCCTTTGTAGATGCAACACCGATCTCTGGACCTGAGTTCATATACAAATGTCCATGGGCTTCTCTATCAATTGTCGAGCTTCTCACATTACATATCGACAAAGTCATCGCGCCCATTTCTTTGGCCATTCTAATCGCAGCTAAAGTATCTGCTGTTTCACCACTTTGAGAAATAGTGATAACCAAGCTCTTTGCTGGAATAACCGGCTCACGATAACGGAATTCACTGGCAATATCGACTTCAACTGGCAGCTTTGCCATTTGTTCGATCATATATTTACCAGTCATTCCTGCATAATTACTAGTTCCACAAGCAATAATGAACACTCTTTCGATATCACGGAAAACTTTTTGAGTCGTTTGCCAATCAGCTTCAGAATCAAGCTCTGCAAGCTTTTGAACTGGTTGCCCACCAAAACCAATATTTTTTAGCTTTACCGTAAAAGTCTCTGGATTTACATGCGGTTCTAATGCAGAAGCCACAGCACGAGGTTGCTCATAAATCTCTTTTAGCATGAAGTGAGCATAGCCTTGTTTTTCAACCATCTCTGGATTCCAATTAAGCTCTACAATTTTCTTTTCAATTGGGTAGCCATTTGCGGAAAAGAAATCCACTTTGCTACCTTTAATCGATGCCACTTCACGATCTTCTAGATATACGAAATTTTTCGTATATTGAATAAGTGCCTGCACATCAGAAGCCACGAAAACTTCGTCCTTCCCCAATCCCACAACTAAAGGTGGACCATCTTTAAAAGCAATCAAACGATCTGGCTCTTCTTCCCACATAACTAAAATAGAAAAAGCACCGCGGATTAAATCCAAAACTTTTTCAACAGCTTTGAAAAGGTCCTTGGTAACTTTAATTTCTTTAGCAATTAAATGAGCAACCAATTCAGAATCCGTATCAGAAGTGATAACCGCACCTTCTTTTAAAAGCTCTTCACGAATTTCCAAATAATTTTCAATAATTCCGTTATGGACCAAAGAAATACCATCTACTTGATGAGGATGGGCATTTCTCTCTGAAGGCTTTCCGTGTGTAGCCCAACGAGTATGGCCAATACCAATGTGACCATCAAATTTTTCTGAAACTAATTTATCTTCAAGAGATTTCAATTTACCTTGCGCACGAATTCTCTTCGTTTTGCCGCCATCTAAAATAGCAACGCCTGCACTATCATAACCTCTATATTCAAGTTTTTTTAAACCACTTACTATAATATCTTTAGGATTTTGAGGGCCCAAATAGCCAACGATACCGCACATAACTCAACCTTCTATTCTTCTGAAGTCGTAGACTTCACAGTGTAATTTTCTTTAATAATTTGTTTGCCTCTTGCAACAGCAAGAGCTTTCGCGGGAACATCTTTGGTAATCGTAGATCCAGATCCAATAAGGGCATCATCACCAATTTCAATAGGAGCAACGAATTGAGTGTCACTACCTACGAAAACCCGATTTCCAATTTTTGTCTTATACTTCTTTTTATCGGCAGCATAATTACAAGTAATAGTTCCGCAACCGATATTTACTTCTTCACCAATTTCAGCATCGCCTAAGTAAGTCAAATGACCTGCTTTAGATTTTTTACCGAAATTTACTTTCTTCATCTCAACAAAATTTCCAACATGAGCTTCTTCACCAATAACAGTTTCTGGTCTTAGACGAGCAAAAGGACCTACAGAAGCTTTACTGTGAATCTCTGCTTTCTCTAAATAACATCCACCACGAACTTGCACGCTATCACCAATTAAAGAGTCGGAAATAAAACTATTAGATTCGATAACAGAAAATTGACCAATTTTTGATTTCCCACGAATAAATACGTTAGGGTAAATCACTGTGCCAGCACCAATAGTGACTGACTCTTCAACATAAGTTGTTTTAGGGTCGATCATCAGAACGCCCTCTTCCATTAAACGCAAAGCTTTGCGCTTAAATAACAATCTAGTCGCCTTTGCTAATTCAATTTGAGTATTAACACCTACGGCAACTTTAGGAGTTGATTTAATTGCCTGAACTTTCAATTTGTCGGTAATACACATTGAAATTAAATCAGTAATGTAAAATTCTTTTTTTGAATTATTATTAGAAATTTTAGGTAAATAATCAGTCAGAACACTTGCTCTGACAACATAGATTCCGGTATTGATTTCTCTAATTTTTAAAGTATCCGCAGAGGCATCTTTAGCTTCAACAATCGCAGCAAGATCCCCTTTATGACGAACTATACGGCCAAATTCTGCAGGATTTTTAACTTCAGCAGTCACAACCGCAAGATCACATTTCTCATCCCTAAAAATACGAATGAAATCTTTGACATCAGACCCTTCAATCAAAGGATGGTCACCATTCATAATTACGACAATACCGTCAATACTTTCTGGCTTTGCACAGCGAACCGCATGGGCCGTTCCTAACTGCTCATCTTGGACATAACAGGCAACACCCATTGGCTCTACCACTTGACGTACTAAGTTTTGACCGTGCCCAACAACGACACGAACCTCAGTGGCCCCTGCTTCTTTAGACGCTTGAATAACTTTTC
>JBHIVS010000140.1:0-6770 GCA_041987885.1 Pseudobdellovibrionaceae bacterium
GATACGAGCACCCGCGTTCACTGAGTAAATACGTGTTTTATTATTCCAAGAATAAGCACCTTCTAAGTTAAAGATAGGTCGGACTTCTGTTCCTGTGTAAGGAGAGTTTTCAAGAAATGGTAAATCGATGGACCCTAAAAAGGCCCAATAGCTGTTGTCAGAGTTCTGATGGGAATATTTAGCCCCAGGGCGGAAGGAATGGATGCCTTCAGAGATGTTAACGATAACACCGTCTTGTTCTTCGGTAGAATGGCTTAAAAGTACAGGCATCTGGAAACTTAGTTGAAGATTGTCAGTCAAGCCGTAGGCAATACCGAAATCGTACTCGAATAAAGAATCTTCGTAATCAATACGATCTTGATCGGCCAAGGTTTTATAAACTAGCAAATGGTCCTTTGCGTAGTTTAAGTAGTTACTAAATACGAAAAACCCCTTTGGTAAAGCTCGTCCTGTATGAACAGTAATGAAATCCAAGCCGTCGGTGTTAGGTTGGAATGTTTGCATGTCCCCTAAAACGTTTGCGCTGGCAAGAGCTGGGAATAGCAGAGATAGTAATCCGAGTTTTAGTTTCATTGTTGTATCCTTCATGCTGTTTACTGTATTTATCATTTCAGAGATCTATATAAAAGGGCAAGTGCTTGTTGATAGTTGGGCTTTAGAAGAGTAGATTAGGCTCATGTCTGCAGAAATAAGCATTTATGAGCAAATCGGTGGTGAAGCCACCCTAAGAAAAATAACCCGTAAATTTTACGAAATTATGGATAGAATGCCCGAAGCACAGGGTGTTCGTAAAATGCATCCAGAAAATCTAGCGGGATCTGAAGAGAAACTGTTTATGTTTTTATCTGGCTGGCTAGGGGGACCAAATCTTTTTATTGAGAGATTTGGACACCCAAAGATGAGAGCTCGTCACTTGCCGTTTAAAATCGGTAAGTCTGAAAGAGACCAATGGATGTTATGTATGGTCCATGCCTTTGATGAAGTAAAAATTGAAGAACCTTATCGCAGTGAATTGCTACATTCTCTTTTAAATCTTGCTGATCATATGAGAAACCAGCCCGAATAAAGGCTGGTTCGTCATAATCCCTTTGTCCTGTAAAACAAGTTATTTATTCGTTACTAAGTCCTGAAAACGTCTAGTTCCAACTTGGAACTCAGATGAATTTTTGTGCATTCGCAAAAAACAAGGAAGGATAAATTTCATCTCTTCGCACGTTGTCGAAGAACATACAGGGGGAAATATGAAATTGAACCATCTTGTGCTTGCAGGAATCATGATGATCACAGCAGCACCAACTTTCGCTGCAAAATCAATTGAAACTAAAATCGTTGGTGGGGTAGAAGCTTCTCACGGCGAATTTCCATATATCGTATCTTTACAATCTGGTAGTCATTTTTGTGGTGGTTCTTTGATCGCTAAAAACTGGGTATTGACGGCGGGTCATTGTGTACGCGGTATCAATGTTCGTAACCTTGTTATCGGACTTCATGATCGTTCAAATACTGTAAATGCAGAGATTTTGACTCCTGCTAGAATTATTCCTCACCCAGGGTACAACACAAGAACTTTAGAAAACGATTTTGCTTTGATTCAATTAAGTGCTGATTCTCGTTATACTCCAGTTCAAATCGTAACTTCTGAAATTGAAATTCCAACTACTGGTGAACAAATCATGTCTACAACAGCAGGTTGGGGGACGATGAGAGAAGGTTCTGGAAGTCTTCCAACGAATCTTCAAAAAGTAGATGTTCCATTGGTAAACTCTGTGGCATGTGCTGAAAAATATGGGAAAAAACTTTATCCAGAAACAATGTTATGCGCTGGTTACCCTGAAGGTGGCAAAGATGCATGTCAAGGTGACTCTGGTGGTCCACTTATCGTTAGAGACGCTGATAACAACCATTTCCTAGCAGGTGTTGTGAGCTGGGGGCAAGGTTGTGCAAGAGCAAAATACTATGGTATTTACTCAAAAGTTAGCAGCGCCGCTAAATGGATTGCTGAAACTATTCAATAGAGATTTAGTATAAACGTCACGATTGCTGCATTGAAAAAATCAATGAAGCAAGAACCCACGAGAGGAATTACGAGAAAGGCTTTGGGAGCCAGACCGTATTTCTCTCTCAAGGCGGTCATGTTGGCCATCGCATTTGCGGTGGTCCCCATCATAAAGCCGATATAGCCGGCACTCATCACCGCAGCTTCATAGTCCTTTCCTGCGACCCAGAATGCAGGCCCGATTGCTACTAAAGCCACAAATAGAGTTTGTATTGCTAGAAAAACAAAAATGGGTAATGCCGCATTTTTGAGTTCATCTAATTGCAGAGTCATGATGGCCATTGCAATGAATAACATGAGCGCTACCGAACCTATTTCATCAATCCAAGAAGCTTGAATTTTAAAGACAGGCTTGACGTCTTCGATATTTCTAACGATAGCTGCAATAATCATTGATCCAATATAAATAGGCAGGGTGATTCCAAGCTCTTCAATCCACATGGAAAGAGTTGTTCCCACGCCCATAATTAAAGCGAGTGCTAAAATATGATTGGCAAGGTCTTTTCCTGGGACAGAGAGCAGGGCTTCGTCATGATCTGCATTTTTTAGGTTGAGTTTCGTCGCAGAAATATTTCCATGAAGTTTTTTTCTGTGGATCAAGAATGTGGCAATCGGTCCGCCAACAATACCACCAATGATGATGCCTCCCATGGCCGTGGTGAGACCGATGAGCGTAGCATTTTCGATACCCGCAGCTTCGAAGTTAGGTCCAAATGCCAGAGCAGTTCCAGGTCCCCCAGTAAGTGCAACGGGGCCGGTTAAAACTCCCAGTAAAGGATGTAATCCCATTCCTTGTGCGGCAAGCATTCCTGCTGCAACTTGAAGTAAGAGTCCTCCGATTGTCAGGAGCAAGAAAAAGACGACAGTTTTTCCACCAATTTTCAAAAGACGGAAAGAAGCAGAATATCCCACGGATGTAAAAAATAAAATCATCAAGGCTTTTTCAAAGCTTTTATCGAATTGAAAATGAAAGACATCAGTAGCTTTGAGTAAAGAAAAAACAATCGCAAATAAAAAACCGCCTATCACGGGAGACGGAAGATTGTATTTATCTAAAATCGGAATGAGGCGTTTTACATAACGACCTAAATAAACGATGATAGCAGCCAGTGCGATTGTTTGAAACGAAGTTAAACTCATTTATCTAGACTATCTAAGTTGCTTTTTAGATGTCCAGCTTACTCTTTAATTAAGCAACGCGTTCATCGCCAATACGATCATAAAGCCAGAGACGAAGCTTTTATCAAGTATGTATCTCATCTTTGTTTCTTTCATTTTCACAACAACTTCATCGAGAGTTACAGAGATCATCGCTCCACCGGCAAAGGCCAAAGTCATTGGTAAAATAGATGCAGAAAGGTCTCTAAAGGCCCCACCTAAGGTTCCTCCTAGTAACTCCATACCACCGGTGAGGGCGGCAGCATAAAAGGCCGATGTTTTTTTCATTCCCATAGATTTAAAGGCAAAGGCAGTTGCTAAGCCTTCGGGTAGATTCTGCACGACCAGTGCAAAGATCACCGACCAGCCTTGAAGTGGGTTTAAAACTTCACTGTGCAAAGAAACTCCTGCGGCGAGTCCTTCAGGAAAATTATGAAGCATCATTGCGATCACAAACAAAGAAGCTCTTTTCGCACTTTCATCAGTATTTTTTTGGGAAAAGTTATGGATGATTTGGCTTAAAAAACGAATTGAGAAAATTCCTAAAAACAGAGTCAGTGTGATCGGTAAAAATCCAAGGCCTTCTTGGTACGCTGGAGCAATAAGATTAAAAGCTGCTGCCGCTAACATCATGCCGATGGCGAAATCTAGATTCAATCCCTTCCATGAGCGAGACTGGACAGCTGCTCTTTTTAGAATAGGGATTGCCCCGATGACGGTAGCGCCACCAACAATGGAACCTGCAATAATACCTGTAAATAAGCCAGACATAGGGATGTCCTTTCATACAATCAGCTTATCGTCGCAGCGGTGTACAAGAACAATTTTCTTTATTTATTATATCATAGAGTTTTTCTATGTCTTGTGGGTCCGTATAGATGAAAATTATGTGAAAACCTTCTGAAAACTTCTTAAGAAAAGACTCAAAAATAGACATAAATAGTGGCGAAAGTCATAAGAGATTTGACAGCTTATAAAGAGAAAAAAACAAGGCCTCGAGCTTGTGTCGAGGCCTTGAGAACACAAAAAGTATTGAGTGTTTAACTTTTATAAAGTTTCGATGACAAGATCAATACGTCTGTTTTGTGCTCTTCCGGAGGCAGTATTATTGTCGCTAATTGGTTCTTCAGCACCACGGCCGATGACTTCCATGCTGACTCTTTCAAGAGTACCACGCGTGCTTAAATAATTCTCAACAGATTTTGCTCGTGCCTCTGATAAGAGAAGATTGGCGTCAGGGCGACCTACGCTGTCAGTGTGACCTTCTACCATAATTTTGGCAGGGTTTAGTCCTGTGATAGCGGCATCAACTCTTGATAAAAGAGCTTGGCTTGTCGGAGTCAGACGTGTTGATGCAGAGGCGAATTGAACCCCTTTTAGACGAATAACGATATTGCCATTTTGGACGAAAACCTCAGCTTCATTGGGACGAAATTTACTTCTGATAGAGAGGACCTGCTCGTCAAGTTCTTCTTTTTTTGAAAGTTCTGTTTTTATAGTTGCGGCTTGCTTACGAGCTGCTTCTAGTTTTGACTCCGTTGTTGAATATTCGTTTTGCAGATTAGAAATTTGACGTTCCTGTTGCATCGAGCGCAGTACGAGGTCTTCGGAGTTCCCAGCATTTACTTTTGCGGAAACATCCAATAGGCGACGAGACTCTAAAGTTGCATCTTTCGACATAGCTTCGATTTCAGCTAAAGATTTAGGATTAGCCGAAATGTATTTTTCTGTGGCTTCGTATTTTGCAAGAGCACGTTTATAAGTTTTTGGTGCGTTTTTATCGGCTTTTGCTCTAACAGCTGTGTCTAGGTTGTCTTTGGCAACTCCTAGATGTTTTTTTGCAATAGAGTTCCTTTCAAGATCTCTAAAGGCCTCAATGAGTTCGCTGCCTTTTTTGTCGGAAGGCTTCAGATTTCCTTTTTCAATAGAATGAGTGATTTTCTTTAAATCATCATTTGCGCGATCCCAATCTTTTTTAAAATATTTAGGAGCTTCTGCATTGAGTGCTCCTTCGCGGGCCGCGGAAATATCTTTCATGGAGGTTTGCGCGATCTCAGAAGTTGTTTCTGCCTCTTTGAGCCATGCTCGGGAATAGGAAACATGTTTTAAAATTTCCTCTGGGCTTCTGTTTTTTTCTTTGCGAGCAATGGCTTCTTTGAGTGACTTTTCGGCATTGCTAAATTTTTCAGGGGACAGAACATTGACTTGATTGTCTCGAGCCTCTTTCAGCATTTTTTCCGTTTTTTGGATTTCCGCTGTGGGATTTGCTGTTGAAGAAAGTTGTTCGACCTGACTCGGAGTTGAAGAACAGCCAGCAATAAGGGCGACAAATACTAAAGTACCAAGTATTTTTCTAGATAAAGACAACATTTTATCCTCCTAAAATATAAATGTCTTATGGGTATAGAAAACTTTACCGTTGAAAACCGGAGAAGATAAATAAAGGGATGTCGGTTTGCTATAGTACACCACAATGAGGCAAAGGAACTGTCGCAAGACATAGTCTGAAGTCTTATTTTAAATTTTTCTGGACACAAGGAGGTCTTGCGTCAGAAATGACAGTTTTTGCTATCGTACAAAAATTGAAATAGGGTTTTGTCTTATGAAAAATTGTATTTCTTTTATTTTAAAAGCCTTTGCGATCCATTTTGCAGTTATTACTGCTTTTTCGTTTTTATTCAGAATTTATACGATCTTCAAGTTGCCAATGATGTCAGGCGGAGATTTGGTGAGTTCCGTCGTTACGGGATTGCTGTTCGATTTTACGGTGGCCATTTATCTTTTTTGGCCTGTCGTTGTCTTAATGTTGTTCGTAAAGAATAGCCAAAAGAAGTGGATACGAGTTTCTTTGGGGTTGATGCTGTCATTTTCATTTTTTATTGGAGTCATTTCCTTTTTTGGAGAATATTTCTTTTTCCAAGAATTTTCAGATCGTTTTAATTTTATTGCCGTTGATTATTTGGTTTATTCCCAAGAAGTCATTGAAAATATCTGGGAGTCTTATCCTCTAGTTCCTATTCTTTTCGGAGTAAGCTTTGTTTCGTTGATGATGGGATGGTTTATTCTTAAAAACTTAAAGATCAAAGATTTTGATTTCGGTTTGAAAGACAAAGTATTGATGGTCTTTACTTACGCTTTAATCTTTGTTGTGGCGCTATGGGGAATTAACGAAGGTTCTTTGTTAGAAACTCGCAGTGCGAATAACATGATAGTTTCAAAAAATGGATTTCATGCTTTGTTTGCAGCATATAGAAATAACCAAATTGACTACGAAAAATTTTATACTTCTATTGATTCAAAAGTCGCCGTTAAAACTATTCATGAAATAATGGAGACTGGTTCTGAGGAAAAGTTAGAGAAGGCCACCGATCATATCGCGGAACAAGAAGATACTATTATTCGTAATATTATTTCCGAAGGACAACCTAAAAAACTCAATGTCATGTTTGTTTTAATGGAAAGTCTATCGGCAAAGTATTTGGGTGTTTATGGAGGTAAAGAAAATATTACTCCTAATTTGGATGAACTTTCCCAGAAAGGGCTCTTTTTTAATCAT
>JBHIVS010000141.1:0-6712 GCA_041987885.1 Pseudobdellovibrionaceae bacterium
TTTAGATTTCTTTTTAGAAATTTAACAGCAGATATTTTCTAAAAAAACACTAAAAATACAAATTTTTTTAACTTTTTTAGTTTTTTTAAATTATTAAATTCTAAAAAGAATCAGAAATTTCTGATTCTTTTTAGAAATTTTACAAAAAGATATTTTGCAAAAATTAGGTATACCTGAGGCTAAAACTATTTCTGCTGGAGTTGAAAGGTCAAATCTGGCGATAGAAGTTCATGATGTCTATGGAATAGATGAAAAAATCAGAGCGATTTTGGCATTTGCCCATCAAAGAGATGGTGCCGCGATAATTTACTTTTCGTTAATTCAGACTCTAAAGAAAGTTTCTGGCGCTTTAAATAGATTGGGAATGTCGCATTTAGTTTATCACGGAGATCTAAGTCCTGTTGATAGAAATCGTGCTTTGAAGGCATTTCAAATGGAAGCACAGCCTTTGATTTTGGCGACTCCAGCATTTGGATTAGGAATTGATAAGTCTAATGTAAGAGTATTGATTCATGTGGAAACTCCGAATTCTCTAGAGTCTTATTTTCAAGAGATTGGTAGGGCGGGTAGAGATGGCGAAGAATCTCAATGTCATTTGCTTTATGATATGGATGATGTTTCTATCCAGATGGAGTTTTTAAAGTGGTCTCATCCTGATCGTGGTTTTATTGAAAGTGTTTATAGACTTATTTCAGACAATCGAGACCGAGTTGATCAAGGTGGATTTGATTATTTACGAGAACAATTGAATTTTCGAAATAGAAGAGATTTTAGACCCGAGGCTTCTGTCAGTATTTTGGAGCGTTGGGGGTGTTTAGAGAAGTCTCAAGATCCATTTCCTTATCGTTGTGTGCAGGAGCCGACGAATGAATACTTTGAATTGGAAAATGGAGCAGAGATTTTAAAAGCTCAAAACTCTAAATTACTAGCGATGGTTCAGTGGGCGCAGAATGAATCAGATTGTCGTTTGGTAAAGATTTACGAATATTTTGGTCATATGGATGCGAAAGTTTGTGGTAAATGTGATAATTGTAAGAGGATGAAAACGTAATATCTAATGAAGCATTTTCAGTATAAATCTAGCATTGATTTTCCAGATCCAAGGATACCTGCTCCTGAAGGAATTGTTGCGGTTGGTGGGAAGCTTGATGTGGGTACCTTGTACAGAGCCTATGATTTAGGTATTTTTCCGTGGCCTCATCCTGAATATCCTATGTTATGGTTTTGTCCCGAAGAGCGTGGGATTTTAGAATTTAGAGAATTTCATGTTTCTAAAAGTTTAAAAAAATTCTTGAAAAAAAATTCGAATATTTCTTTTAGTATTAATACTCATTTTTCTGAAATTTTAGAGGAATGTGCAAAGCAGCCACGACCTGGGCAGCATGGTACTTGGATAACGGATGAGATAAAAAAATCTTATATGGATTTTTATTATGCAGGGTTTGTTGTAAGTTTAGCTGTACTTGAAGATGGAAAACTCATTGGTGGCATTTATGGTGTGCTGGTTAACGGAGTCTTTAGCGGGGAAAGCATGTTCTTTAAAAAGGACAATGCTTCGAAATTGGCTCTTTGGAAGATAGTTGAATATTTCCAAGCTTTAGGGCATTCGTGGATTGATGTGCAGATGGTGACTCCAGTCATAGGGTCTATGGGGGGGAAACTTATTTCTCGAGAGGATTTTTTGACTCTGCTTCAATTGCGTCATTATGAGATAAATAGTCTATAAAAGCTTAGTTTTTCTATAAGAGTTCCTAGGAAATAGATGTTTCCTTTTAAGCAAAATAAATGTGTTTTCTGGTTTATAAATTGTAATTTTGTCCATTTTGCCTGCCCATTAATGTCACTGTCTTTTCTTTAGACAGCAAAGAAACGACCTGTTGCTGTAGGTCTCGGTATGTAGGTTGTTCTAATAGAGTCTGAGATTAATTCAGTTATATTGGAGGACACATGAAAAAAAGAAATCTATTAACTAAAGGCCTTCTTGCTTTGTCGTTGGTGGCGCCACATTTTACTTGGATGAGCAATGCTAAAGCTGCTCAAGTAGAGCGTCCTCCTCAATTTGTGATTTTTGCCTTTGATGGATCCTATACGAATGAAGTTTGGAAGTATTCGCGTGACTTTACTAAACGTCAGAAAAAGTATGGTATCGACAATAGATTTACTTTCTTTATTAATCCTGTGTATTTAGTCGCTCCAGAGAAAAAATCAATTTATAATGCACCTACTGGGTACCGTGGATCTGCCATTGGTTGGGGAGACGATAAGCAAGATATCTCTAATCGTATCGATGAAATGAATGAGGCTTTTTTAGAAGGTCATGAAATCGGAAACCATGCTGTTGGACATCACGATGGTAGTAAGTGGTCAGAGGCCGATTGGGATTCTGAGCTTAGACAATTCAATTATATTTTAGATAACGTATTTAATATTAATGGTATTACTCGCACAAACAATGGATTTACGGATCTTAAGTTTGATTATCGCCGTGATATTATTGGTTTTAGAGCGCCTCAATTAGGGCATTCCCCAGGATTGTGGCCAGCTTTGAAAAAAGTGGGTATCAAATACGATACCTCTAAATCATCTAGTGAAACATACTGGCCACGTAAAATTAATGGTCTGTGGAACTTCCCATTGGGTATGATTCAAGAACCAGGGGCAGCTCGTAAGTGGATCTCTATGGATTATAATTTCTGTTATCGTGACAGCGCAAGAATTCGTGCTGAAGTTCCTTCAGTTATGAATTTTAAAGCCAACGATCCTATGTTGAATGTAGTTAAGGGTAATACTGATGTTAATTGTTTGAGATCAATCCCTGCGGACCAAAAGAAAATCGTTAAAGCAAATATGATGGGTTTATATAAATCATATTTTAATAAAAATTATTATGGCAATCGTGCTCCACTTCATATTGGGCATCACTTTTCTCAGTGGATGTCGGGTGCATACTTTGAGACGTTCTTTGAATTTGCAAATGAAGTTTGTGCGAAGCCTGAAGTTAAGTGTGTGACTTATAAAGAGCTTATGGAGTTCATGGAAAAACAACCTTCTTCGACAATTGATGCTTATGAACAAGGTCAATTTGCAAAAATGTCTCGTCCGAAATCTTTGACATCGGCTCGTGCGGTTGATGTGAAAATTAATCTTGAAAAAGTTAAAGACGGTATCGTGATGAAGTTATCAGGTTCAGATGCTGGTAAGGATCAATCTCCATATCTAAAGACATTTGTTGCGGCGAATGGTCAGAAAAAGGTAATTCAGCGAGAAGTTAGTATGGAAGAATTACGAGCGATGGCTCAGCAAAATGATACAGTTAGATTTAGTGTTGAAGACCGTCGTAATAAAGAGATTTCTAGCTATGTGATTGAAGTTAAGAATTTAGGTACTTCTAAAGAAGTTATTGGAACAGAAAATATTGAAGATAGAACTTTAGAAGGTCATATGGACGGTGCGCACGCAGATGAAGGTTTTAAACAAGGTAATCACTAATTAATATGAAACTAGCTATATTGTTTACCGCTTTATTATTCGTAGTTGGATGTGGGGATCAAGCCCCCATGTCCAATTATAAAATTGATTCAGAAGTGAATCATGTAATATATGGCGAAAACAATATATCGCTACCGAATGACAGTCAGAAATTACAGAGTGATGCAACCGTAGCTTTGGTCACTAAAGAGGATGCGCTTAATATGAAGAATGGCTTGTCGGATAGACGAGTTGGAGAAATGTATTCTGTTGATGAGGATTTAGGTTTTTCATTTAGCGATAGTTATTCATATTGCTCTGGAGTGTTGGTTGGGCGTGGGCAAGTCTTAACTGCTGGGCATTGTTTTGAAGAACGAGTCTGTGAAAATACGGTAGTTGTATTTAATTATAAAAATGAAGTAGGCAAGCATCTCAGAGAGTTTAGAGAATGTAAGTCAGTTATTAAGAAAATAGATCTCATTAAGGGATTGGATTATGCTGTAATTGAGCTTAATAAATCAATTCGTGTAAATACTCCTAAAATTTCTACAAAAGAAGTTGTGGTAGGTCAAAAATTATATGCCCTAGGGAGTCCACTTGGAATTTCGCAAAGATCCTCTGCTGGTTGGATTCGTAGTATTGATAATAAGTTAAATATTGTGACTAATCTTGATGTTTTTGAAGGTAACTCCGGATCTCCAGTGTTTTCGCAGGATTCTGGGGAGTTGGTGGGTATTTTATCCGGAGGTGAAAATGATTTTACGACTGACGCCGATGGTAACGAAATAATGGTTAGATGCTCTGATACCGGTTGTGGCGGAGAAATCGTCATTCCCATCAAAAAAATTATAGAAGATATGGTAAATCAACAGTAAGTTGAGTCCATGCTCTTAGTTAATACTCATAAAATTGAAAAATCCTTTGCAGGTAAACTGCTGTTTAAAAACGTTTCTTTAGGAATTGAAGATAGCGACCGTGTGGGCCTTGTGGGTCCTAATGGTGCTGGAAAATCCACATTGCTAAAAATTCTTGCCGGCAGAATGAGTGCAGATGCTGGTGATGTAACTACTAAAAAAGGACTTCGCTTAGGTTATCTGGAGCAGACACCTACCTTTTCTAAAGGCGAAACTATCTATCAAGCAATTATTTCGAAATGTTTAGATCCGGATGAAGCATTGGGTTTGGCCTATGAGTGGATGGCTCGTCTGGAGCTGTCTCAGTTTGGTGAAGAATTTCTGGTGAGCGAGTTATCAGGGGGTTGGCAAAAACGCGTGGCCTTGGCCAGAGAATTGGTTTTAGAGCCTGAATTATTGTTGTTAGATGAGCCAACCAATCATTTGGACGTTTCTAGTATCATGTGGCTAGAGGAGTTTTTAGAAAAAGCTCCTTTTGCGACTTTAATCATTACCCATGATCGTTTGTTTTTACAAAGAACGACAAATAAAATTTTTGATCTAGATCCTAGAAATCCTAGTTATTTGATTTCAACTTCGGGTTCTTATTTAGATTTTGTTGAAGCCAAAGAACTTTTGTTAGCAGGCCAAGAACAAAAAGAACTATCGATGAAAAACACCCTTCGCAGGGAAACTGAGTGGTTGCGCCGTGGGGCTAAGGCCCGCCTGACCAAACAAAAAGCCCGTATTAATCGTGCAGGGGATTTGAAAGAAGACGTTGAAGAGCTGTCGCAAAAAAATGCAGTTCGTAAAGTTAAAATTGAATTTAAAGATGCTGATCGTAATCCTCAAAAGTTGATTGAAGTAGAAAATATTTCGAAAACTTATGGAGAAAGAGTTCTGTTTACTGATTTTAGTTACTTAGTAAATCCAAAAACTCGTCTGGCTTTGTTAGGTGATAATGGATCTGGTAAATCGACATTAATTAAAATTTTATTGAAGCAACTTGAACCTGATACGGGTAAAGTTGTTCAAGCCGACAAACTAAAAATTTCTTATTTTGAACAAAACCGAGAAACTTTAAATCCTAAATTATCTGTTTTAAAAAATATTTGCCCAGATGGTGACTATGTTCATTATCAAGGTCAGTACGTTTTTGCGCGCAGTTATTTGGAGAGATTTTTGTTCAACCGCCAACAGATGGACTTGCCAGTGGAAAGACTCTCAGGAGGAGAGCAAAGTCGTTTGCGTATTGCTCAATTGATGTTGAGAGAAGCACAGGTTTTGATTTTGGATGAACCGACAAATGATCTGGATGTGGCAACATTAGATGTTTTAGAGGAGTCTTTAAAAGAATTTAATGGTGCAGTGATACTGGTAACCCATGATCGTTATTTTATGGATCAAGTAGCTTCGGATATTTTAGCTTTGCATGTTGTTGATGGTCAGCAGAAGTGGGAAAAATTCGCTGGGTATCTTCAGTGGGAAGAATGGTTCCAAGAACAAAAAGAAGCTGCTGCATTGGAAGTTAAAAAAGAAAAGAAGGCTGAGAAAGAAGCTTCAAAAACTGTTAAGTTATCTTTTAAAGAAAAGTACGAACTTGATAATATGGAGGCTACGGTTCTTGAGTTAGAAGAAAAGCTTTCTAAATTCCAGACGGAATCAGTGGATCCTAATAATGTCAGCGATGCAAAAAAACTTCAGGGTATTTATTCCGAGATCGATATATTACAGAAAAAAATCGAAGTGCTCTATGAAAGATGGGCAGAGCTCGAGAAAAAATCTAAGGGGTTGTAGATAGCTCCTTAATTTTTGATACTTGTCTGGTGTGCTTCCAGTGAGCTAAAAAATAAAAAAGGTTCTTAAGATTTGAAGTCCTCGCGGACGCCTCTTCGCATACTGCTTGAGGCTGCTGCGGAGATCAAATTTTAAGAACCTTTTTTATTTTTTGGCTCAATGGAAGAACTAGATTTTTTTAGGTCAATAATTTATGGAACTAATTGGTCTTTGAAGGCTAGGAGTTCTTTCTCGGCCAGTTTTAGGTTGGCGACAGCTTCGGTGTATTGGACTTCGGCTGTGTAGTAGTTGTTTAGAGCAATAATATAAGACGAGATATCTACGCGGCCTAGGTTGTATGACTTGGTTAGTTCGTCAGAGGCTGTTTTTCGGAAGTTTTTTTGTCTGAGTGTGCTTTCTAGAATTGAGTAGGCGCTTAAAACGTTTCTTTCAAGGAGGCTTTTGCGGTTTTCTATGTTTAGAAGGCTGCGCTCCATTTTTATTGTTTCAAGTTCTTTTGCTAAGCGTTTGTTGCGAATTTGCTCTTCGTTTATATCAGCGCCGAAGGTGTGTTG
>JBHIVS010000142.1:0-6678 GCA_041987885.1 Pseudobdellovibrionaceae bacterium
ACCACATGCCCAAGGCAGTCTGGCGGTTCGTTTGAAATTTAAGAAAAGTTTTGGTCATGATAAACCTCAAATTCCGTTGATCCAAAAATCAGAACCAATGGGTATGTTAAAGCTTGATCCTACAGCTAAAACAAATCAGCCGCAGATACTCAAGCCTCATTCTACATCTGTGATGATGGAACTTACTCAAGAAAAGAGTGCTGCGTGATGAGAAATATATTTTTGCTTTTTTCTTTGATGATAGTCGGATGCGCTCACTCGCCTAAGTGCGGAAACCCTGAAGGGGCCAAGGTTGTTTTGGTTGGCGAAAACTCCTGCCAAGTCCGTATTCGTCAGGTAACAATGGGCTCAGAACTCAAAATCCCGCAGTCCTTAAAAGGTGCTGCGTTAGCTGATTTTACATTGGAATGGATCGAGCCATCCCTTGATTCTGGCAGGATTGAGTTAGGGCATTTTGTACTGGTTCCGTCATCGGCGAAAAAGGATTCCGGTTTATGAGAACTCCAGATAAGAAGGTCATTTCTGATTCTTTAGAATTTGCTGCCCGTTGGGGGTTTTTAACTCAAAGCCTGTTCTTTGAGTTTTTCTGCCGAATGAGCCGAGCCCAGCAGTACAGGTACTGGAGCTACCTGACTGACAAAGGATACTTTGTTAAATCAAAGCATCATGAGCATACACTGATTCTTTCTTACCGAAGTCGTAAACTCTTGGGAGATCAAGTTCGTCCGGCGCGTTCGTATTTTTACATTGAGCATGACTCCATTGTTGCGAGGTTCTATCTTTCGTTAGCGCAAAGAGATCTATTAGGCGATACGTGGCTTGAAGATGAACTTATGCGAAACCCTTTAGAAGCTTATAGTGTTTTGGGATGTCAGCAGATTCAGCGGGTGCCAGATCTAGTATTTGATCTGAAAAGAAATAATGCCGCCGCTATCCGGAGCGCTTTGGAGATCGAGAAATCAACCAAGTCTAAAAGTCGTTACGCAAAAATAGCGCTTGCGTATTTGGATATGTCAAAAGTGAGCATCTCATTGTATGGCTGCGTAAGCGAGACCACTGCAAAAGTCATTCGTTCCGCATTTAACAGTCCAGAATTTGTAGAAAGAGATAGAATCCCCGGAACTTTTCTTTATGAAAGTTATGATGCAAGTCAGTTTAATTCTCAGGTACGATTCGCCGACAACGAAATGACTTTCCAGAATTTTATTTCTGTCGTCACTGGGCATTCATTAAGAGACCGAATTGAGAAATCAATCTCAGTATGCAAACCTCAAAAATCGGAGGCTGCATGAGGAAATTCCAAAACAAATTCAATGAGATCGCGTCGACCCAGTCCCGTCCCCCTAAATCTACGATTTTTCCTGACCACCCCCACCCAACGATGTTGGTTGAAGGTGGTCAGGAACCGGGGGACGGGACTGGGTGGAAGTCAGTGGAAATAAAAAATAAATAAGGAGGTGAAATATGAAGGAAGAAAAAATAAATCAGAAAACCAAAGAAAATAAAGAAGACAGCAACGAAGTTGGAAAATTCATTCGAATAAGTGGCGAAGCTGATGAGGCATTGTCGAAGCTCCACGATGATTTGAATAAAATCGGAGATGTTGTCAGGATTACGAAGGTGATGGTTGCGAGCTATGTGTTGGAAAAATTTTGCGCGATTTTTAGTGATGATGATTTGAAAGCTTTGTACATGAAGAACGTGTCGGAAGTGGATTTATTGCGATTTGCCTATAAGCGAGCAATGGATTCTGGCGTGATGCCGGAGAATCTTCGCGAAATCCTCTTTGCAAACGCAGGCTTAACTCCTGGCCCCAAAAAAGTGAAAAAAGCTAGACAAGTCAATGGTAGCATTGCTACCATTGATGAATCGGAGGCAAGTTGAAACCTCAAGAGTTCAAAAAAATTCGGGAGTCTTTCGGCTTAACTCAAAGTGAGCTTGCAGAATGTCTTGGCCTTACGCAAAAGACGGTAAGCCAATATGAAATGGGTTTTCGAGTGCCTGGCCCTACCGTGCAAGTGGTGATGAATACCTTGGATCGTGTTAAGCGAAATCAGCTCAAAACTCTACTCGAAATTATGAAAGAGGTATCGGAAGAGCTGAAAACGACCAAAGAAAAATGGAATCCGTCTTGAGACGGCCAAAGGAAAAGAAGGACTCAAAGACAATGACACAGTTGCCGCCAATCACAGTTGAATATGTAAAAGATGAGTCTCTGAACTCACAAAGACGTTGTGACGAAATTGTTGAGATCCTTTATCAGATGATGGTTCATCGGCCAAAACGAGGTCGTCCAAGAGTGAAAGATCAAGAGGAGTTTTTAGATGTCGCATAAAATAGGAGCTTATCTACGTGTGAGTACCGAAGAACAAGCGGCTGCGGTCGAAGGTTCATTAGATAATCAACGCTATCGTTTAAAGGCATACGTCGATTCAAAAAACATGCAGGAAAAATCTTGGGGAAAAGTCGTTGATTTCTACGTCGATGATGGCTTTTCAGCGAAGGATACAAATCGTCCGGCATATCAACGAATGATGCTCGATTTGAAAAACAAGAAGATAGATTTGATTTTAGTAGCTGATCTTTCGAGGTTATCTCGTAATCTTTTAGATTTTTGCGGTTTATTGAGTTTTTTAGAAAAGCACAAATCGGGATTTCTTTCGATCAAAGAGCAATTCGACACAAGCACTTCAATTGGCCGAATGATGGTTTATCAAATAATCACATTGGCTCAATTTGAACGAGAACAAACATCGGAGAGAGTTGCTCTCGGTGCTCACGCGCGTGGAATGCGTGGTCTTTTGAATGGTGGTCGTCCGATATTGGGTTTTGATAAAGATCCTAATAAGCCAGGCGTCTATGTCGTAAATCCCGAAGAAGCAAAAGTGGTGCGTCGTATTTTTGAATTATATCTTGAGCAAGGGTCAAAGGCTCGCACAATTCGAAAATTGGATGAACTCGGAATTAAGCCTAAGCTAAACTTCAAATCAAAAAGTGGTTCACTCGATAGAGGTTGGTCAGTTGAGAATTTGGGGTATCTTCTTAGCAATGCAACTTATAAGGGATGCCACGAGGTTAATAAAAAAAGAAAGAGTGAAGACCAGGAATCGTTGAAACCTCATCATCGTTATCAAATTGTTAAAGCCTCTTGGCCTGCGGTGGTTTCGGATGACCTTTTTAACAAAGTTCAAGAGCAACTAGATGCGGCTAAATCAATCGAACGTACACGCCTAGAAGGGGCAAGCCCACGTCTTTATATTTTGTCGAGTATTTTTAAATGTGCGGAGTGTGGTGAAGCTCTGGTTGGCCAGTCATACCACGGTCATGGCGGCGTATACCGATACTACGGACATACAACAAAAGGATCAAAAAATGGCTGCAAGGTGCAGAGGGTTTCTGCTGATGAAATCGAAAGAGCTGTGATTAAGTATTTGAAGGACAGCTTGGTTGATTCGTCATATTTTAAGAAGTTGCAGACAAGATTAAAGCAGCTCACAGAGCGGTCGACGACAGACTACTCTGACCAGATTAAGCATGTACAAAAAGAAATCGCCATGTTGGAGCAAGAGGCGACCAACATATTTAGAATGCAGGCTCAGGATAACTTTGGTTCCGATGTCTTAAAGATGATGTCTGACCGATTGGAGTTGATCGCCAAGCAAAAGAACCAATATGTCGAATCTCTAAAGATGTTTGAGTCTAAGCAAAACGATGTATTTGATGCGGCAGAATCGGCTCAATTTATTCGATCAAGTATTGTTGAGTTCGAAAAGGGTTTTGATAAGGCTCCGATGGGGCTTAAGAAAAGACTTGTTCGTAACACCCTTAAGCAAGTTGTGTTGGCTCACGATAAATTGGCGTTTTGGTTTTTCACAGACGAAGATGACCAGGGCTCTGGGCAGCGCCATTTGAAATTAGTTCAAGATGAGTCTAGTGAAGTCGGTGTTTCTTTGGCTTCGGGGGCTGATTTCGCGGTTTCTAATCTGTCGGTACAAGGTTTGGATATTGGTAAAATTGGTGATCCGGGCACGACTCGAACGTGCGACCTATTGCTTAGAAGGCAATTGCTCTATCCAGCTGAGCTACCGGACCATCGGTATGACTTGCATCGAGGGCCCTAAATTAGCAAAAAGTATTAAAAATTCCAAGTACGTAGACGGAGAGGCCCCTAAATAATACAGAGTGTTATCTAGGGAGGTTGGGTTTTTGGGCAGCAT
The DNA here is from genome assembly GCA_041987885.1 of Pseudobdellovibrionaceae bacterium. Classification (GTDB taxonomy): domain Bacteria; phylum Bdellovibrionota; class Bdellovibrionia; order Bdellovibrionales; family Bdellovibrionaceae; genus Bdellovibrio. The sequence goes on from JBHIVS010000142.1 coordinate 4,218, forward strand.
TTAATCGGTTTTGCAGTGATGCGCACAGGGCCGCAGATCCTAGAATGACATACCAGAGGGTGATAATCCAAAGCAGGAGCAGGGGGAAGGCCGCAAAAGAGCCGTAGATTTTATTATAGCTAAAAAATTCTTTTGCCAAAAAGATATAGGATTTGTGAACCACCAAAAGTAACAAGGAATTGATAACGGCTGTGATCAAAGCAACATGTTTGTGCACTTTAATATTTGGAACAAACTTGTGGATAAAAAATAGGGTTCCAAAGACGATCAAAGAGTTAAGCACAATGCTAGGGATAAGGGAACTTACGAATTGAAGACGTTCGTAGGATAGAAATCCCAGATAAATAGCAAGAGCCAAGGGAATAAAAAGCATCATACCCCATTGATATAAAAAACGTTTGTAGAAAGGGCGACTATTTTTGATTCCCCAAACTCTATGGATGGCTTTCTCCATGTCTCCAAGTAATTGCATTGAGGTGATAAAAAGAAAAATAGCTCCTACGGTTCCAATTTTTCCAGCGTGGAGATTTTTAAGAACTAGCTTAAGCATTTTTGTAATTTGGCTGCCAGTGGCATCCTTGAGATTAGAAAGAAGGAGCATTTCTAACTTCGGATAGAGAGCTTCAAAGCCACCTACAGATTTAAAAGTTGCAAGAACTACCACTAAAAATGGAATCAGAGCCAAAGCCGTAGAAAAAGCAAGAGAACTTGCGACCATTTGTAGTTGGCCTTTTTTCATTTGAAGAACGACGTCTTTGGCTAGAGAAAATAAACTATTCCATCCAGAACTTTTCTTCGATTGCAAAGTCTTTCCCCTGTCTTGTAATAGTGGCTGAATCACAGTATGGATCATGTTCAAAAAATAAATACCATTTTTGATCTGCAGCCCAGCTTAAATATTTTTCTTTTTCTTCAATAAGAGTCAGTGGGTGTAAGTCATACCCCATAATCCACGGAAGTTTTACATGAGTCGAAGTCGGTACAAGATCTGCGCAATAGAACATTGTTTTTTTCTCATCAGAGATACGAATGACTTGTTGTCCTTGAGTATGTCCGTCGCTAATGAAGGCAGATACATGAGGTAGGAAATTTAGAGTTTCTCCTTCAAGAATTTTGACAACGCCAGCTTCAATTAACGGTTCGAAATTGGCCGAATAATAAGAAGCTTTTTCTCTGGAGTTAGGAGTGCGGGCCGTTTCTAAGTTTGCTTTTTGAATCCAGTATTGAGCATTTTTAAAGGTCGGTACTAGTTTTGTTCCATTGTGTATAGTTGCCCCACCGGCATGGTCAAAGTGTAAGTGGGTTAAAATAACATGGTGAATATCATCAAAAGAAAGTCCATGTTTTTGAAGAGATTTTTCCAGAGTGTTTCCGCCAGATTGCATTCCAAAAATATCGGCGAATTTAGGGCCAAGTTTGTCTCCGTATTTTTCAACGAAGTTTCCACCATTGCCCGTATCAATTAAAATATTAAGGCCATTGGATTTAAGTAACAAAGCACGGGCCTCCATGCTGATGCGATTTTTTTCATCAGCAGGATTTGATTTTTCCCATAAAGTTTTTGGAACAGTTCCGAACATGGCCCCGCCATCTAGGGCGAAAAGACCTGTGGGAACAGCATGAAGTTCATAGGAACCAATTTTTAAATTTAAAGTGCTATTTGTAGAATTCATTTAGCATCCTTTATTTTTATCTAGAGTTTCAGGCTCTAAAACCTCTGGAGGGAATGCATCTGGGTTTATGGTTAAAACCCATTCTTTGTAGGCGGCATAGACATCAGAGATAGGAGACGGTGGGTGAACAGGGCCCACATGTAAAGTGAGTTTGCCTGGTCTTGGCATATTTTTGCCCTTGGGCCAAAGCTCCATTACACCTTCTAGATAAGTGAATAAAAGAGGGGTGTTTGTTCGTTCAGAAAAAATAGACACGCCTCTTTTGAATTCTTGAATTTTCCCATCTTTGGAGCGAGTTCCCTCTGGGAAAATAATTAACCACATACGAGGCAATTCCGTCAGCAGGCGAACGATAAGATTAACAGCTTCACCTTTTTTATCTTTACGATCAATAGGGATAGCCCCAAGGCAATGTTGAGAGAAAAACATAAAGAGGGGATTGCTAAAGAAGTAGTCTTTGGCTGCGGCGATGTAAAGATCTAACCAATATATGCGAGGAATAGATGCTGCAATAGAAACAGCATCTAAATGGCTGGCGTGATTACTGATGATAATAAGCTTCGGATAATCTTTGTAAATCTCTGAAAAGGGAGTCCCGACGACTTTTAGGCGGATATAGAACTTATAAAGAATGTTTTTAAGAATCACGGACCACAAAAAACGCATCGACACGCTGAAAAGATCGATGTGTCGTGTGAAAAGCGGTAAGTGCTTCATATAGGGTGGAAGCTTAGTCCACTGTTCGTTTTCGTAATCCCAAGCCTTCATAGAATCACCGTCATTACATA
>JBHIVS010000143.1:0-6624 GCA_041987885.1 Pseudobdellovibrionaceae bacterium
TAATCAAGTTATTAGTGTAATGTGATGCCTAATTATGCGTTTTCGCCAAGGTTTTGTAAATCTTTAAGTAGTCCCGCAAATTTATCGTATAAAAGACCACCACGTTTTGCGATTTCAAGAGCATTTTTTTCTTGGCGATCTTGTTTCCATAAAGCAGCTACCGTTCTTAAAGTTGCAAGTAAGGTGGTAGGACTTACGATGGCTACATTTTTGTCCCAAGCTTCTTGGAATAGATCTGGCTTTAATTTGAAGGCCAATGCAAAAGCTGGCTCCAAAGGCATAAATAAAATAACAAAATCAGGGCTGATAAGTTTTTCAGCAGAGTGGTATTTCTTTTTCGAAAGCTCGTCGATATGATTCTTTAAAGAGTCTAAATGCATTTTTGCAAAACGCTCTTGTTCTTCTGAAGACTCCGCAGAAGAGTACTGTTCGTATGCCAATAAAGTCATTTTAGAATCGATAATGATATGTTTGTCATCTGGTAGATTTACAATAACATCGGGACGAATAATTTTTTCTTCATCATTAACATAAGTCCCTTGCGTTGAATACTCTTCGTCTTTGCGTAAGCCAGATCTCTCAAGAATATTTTCTAAAATCAGCTCACCCCAATTCCCTTGAGTTTTATTTTCACCTTTAAGAGCTTTTGTGAGATTTTGTGCTTCTGTGGACATCGTTTTATTCAGCTCCATCATCTTAGTAAGCTCACCGCGAAGCATACTTCTTTCGGAACGTTCGTTGGAATAAGTTTCTTCGACCTTTTTTTCAAAGTCTTTGATACGTTCTCTAAGGGGATCTAAAACAGCGGCTAAATTTTTTTGATTTTGATCGGTAAATTTAGCGGATTTTTCCTCAAAGATTTTTTGAGCCATCAGCTCAAATTGGGTATTCATTCTTTTGGCAAGCTCTTCGTGCTGAGCTTTGGTATCATTCATGAGTAACTTAGATTCTGCCAATAGAGACTTTTGTTCTACTAAACTTTGGGTCAAAAGTTCGTTTTTCATGTTTGCAGAGTTGAGTTCGGATTCAAGGCCTGCCATTTGTTTAATAAATTGTGCTTTAAACATGAAGTAAATAAGGGCTCCCGCAATAACGGCGCCAGCAAGGAATGCAAGAAGGATATTCAAAATCATAGGGAGGGGCCTTTCTTCTGTCTGTAGTATCTCATATATAAATTCTTTTGGTCACGGTTAAAAGAATCTGGTACAAACACTTAATAATCATGTGGAATAAAATTCCTATAAACCTCTAACAATGCGACGCAAAACATGAGTGTAAAATCAGACAATCTAACTTCTTTATCTAAAGACTCTTCAGGGGTTCGCTTAAAAAGTATCATTTTAGCTTTTCGCCCTAAAACACTTACCGCAGCCATAGTTCCTTGCCTTGCGGGAACTGCTCTTGTCAAGGCTATGGGGCTTGAATGGAATGGTTGGGTCCTATTTTATGCATTGGCTGCTTCTTTTTTTATTCAAATTGGAACTAATCTTGTAAATGATGCTGTCGATTTTAAAAAAGGAGCTGATACCGAAACTCGTATTGGTCCTCAAAGAATCACTCAGGCAGGTATTTTGTCTGCCAATCAAGTAATGTTGCTTGGTTCATTTTTTTTCTTGTTAGCTGTTTTGTGTGGAGTTCCTTTAGTTTTAAAGGGAGGCTGGGTGATTGTTGCCATTGGTTTAGCCTCTGTAGCTATGGGGTATTCTTATACCGCAGGTCCATTTCCTCTGGCTTATTTAGGGTTGGGAGATTTGTTCGTTATATTGTTTTTCGGTTTATTAGCGGTTATGGGAATTGTGTTTTTGAATACCGATACTTGGTATTTTGAAGCGTTGATTCTTGGTTTGCAGATCGGTTTTCACTGTACTGTTCTTATAGCTATTAATAATTTTAGAGATGCACAAAATGATAAGCTGGTGAATAAAAAAACTTTGGCGGTTCGTTTTGGAGCGAGCTTTTCGAGATATGAAATTGCTTTTTTATGTTTAGTGCCTTTTGTGATGAATTTATATTGGTGGGTTTCTGGATATAAGTTGGCTGCTTTGATTAGTTTGGCTGCATTGCCTTTGGCCGTTAAGCTTGTGCGCAATGTGTTCTCGACGGAGCCAAGTCCTATTTATAATAAATTTTTAGGGCAAGCTGCTGGATTACATTTAGTATTTGGAATTTTAATTTCTATAGGATTTATGATCGGATGAAGATCTATACAGCTCCTTATTTTTTGAAATCTAACGGTCGGCTAAATGCCAAGACTTCTCAGCCTCAGGCTTTGCAGTCTCAAGTAAAAGGTATTTTGCTAAAGTTAGAATTTGAAGACGGAGTTGGTTATAGTTCTTTGCAAACATGGACTTCACTGGGAGATGTAGATTTAGAATTATTGATAGAAGATTTAAAAAAATCTCCCAAAACAACAATAGAAGAAGCGTGGGCGTATTATCAAACCTTGCCATTGGCGCATAGATCGTTTCTCTCCAAATCTTTTGAATATGCAGTTTTAGACTATGAAGCTCGTAAATCAAAGGTTCATTTGTTGGACTGGTTTGCTCCTGTACAAAATAATTTTTTAATTTCAGACTTATCTCAAGAGATTCAAATTCCTCAGGGAATAGATCTTTTAAAAGTAAAAGTTTCTCAGAACTATCTTCAGGAAATATCTGTTTTAGAAGGTTTGGCCGCGCAAAATTATAAAATGCGCTTAGATTTTAATGCCTGTTTAAATCTTGAATCCTACAAGAATTTTTTAAATTTAATTTCTGATCATCTTAAAAAATCTATTGAATATATTGAAGAACCATTTCCATTTTCTAAAGAGTGGGCACAGGTATCTCTACAAATTCCTTTGGCAATAGATCATGAAATTTCTAAGATTGTCACTCCTGAAGAACTTGTAGATTTGGTTCAAGTGATTATTTTAAAGCCAGCAAAACAAGATATTGCAGATTATGTAGTTTCTTATGAACATTTGCCCGTCAAATTTGTTATTACAAATTATATGGATCATCCGGTGGGGACTTTGTTTGCCTTTTACGAAGCTTGTCGTTGGCATCATAAAATGCCTGATAAATTTTTACGATCTGGGTGCTGGACGCAAGATATTCTAAAGTCGACACCAGAGTTTATTTTAAACTATAAAGATGGATATTTGTTTTTCCCTGTTGGTATAGGAGTTGGTTTTGATCAGGAGTTAGCTCATCAAGAGTGGAGTTTAATTTCATGATAAATCTAGATTCTCAAGAAAATGAAATTTTATTGAACCCTAGATTTCCTGAGCAAGATTTTTCCAAATTGTTTTCGTTGGCAAAATTGGCGGGAGATCAGTTGTCTCTGAAGTCCCATGTCTGGATTGCGACCTCAGGCTCTACGGCGGAATCCGTATCGGCGACAAAGCTTGTTGCTTTGTCAAAACAAGCTCTTCGTGCAAGTGCTTTAGCAGTAAATGATTATCTGGCTGTGACGGAGGAAGATACTTGGGCTCAGGTTTTGCCGAACTTTCATGTGGGTGGGCTTGGAATTGAAATTCGAGCGAAGCTTTCAAGATCTAACGTCGTGCCTGCATTGAGGAACGGAAAATGGGATCCAAATTATTTTACCTTTATCGTGGAGGAAGATGGTTGTACGTTAGCAGCGTTGGTGCCTACACAAATTTATGATCTAGTTAAAAATAATTTGAAGTCTCCGAAATGTTTAAGAGCTGTTGTTGTGGGTGGTGGTGCTTTTTCTGAGGATCTGTATTTAAATGCGCGTCAACTTGGGTGGCCTGTATTGCCTAGCTATGGGATGAGTGAAACTGCCTCGCAGATTGCGACGGCATCTCTGGATTCTCTAGAAACAATGGAATATCCTAAAATTAAATTATTACCTCATGCGCAGGCTCGTACTAATGCGCAGGGTTTTTTAGAAGTCATGGCCAAGAGTCTGTTTACCACTTATGCTCAAAATACAGTGGATGGTCCTCGGTATTGGGACTCTAAAATGAGTGATGGATGGTTTGTTACCGAAGACAAAGCGCAGGTTATTCAAGGATGTTTAGAGATATTTGGAAGATCTAAGGACTACATAAAAATTGGTGGTGAAGCTGTTAATGTTGCGGATCTTCGTGCAACATTGGAATCTACAGTTATGGCATTAAATCCTGCTTGGTTGATGGAAGTGACTTTGTTGGATATGGACTCAGAAAGATTGGGTTCTGAAATTCATTTAGTGACAACATTATCTGAAAAAGAAGCCCAACAAATTGCAGAAGCCTATGGCAATAAAGTTATGCCTTTTGCAAAAATTAGAAAAATACATCTGATTTCACAAATTCCTCGATCTGATTTGGGGAAAATTTTGTGGGTGCAGTTAAGGAATTTAATATGAAAAAAACAGAAATCAAATGGCAAAAAGGTGTACTTATGGTTTGTACGGCCTGCCAGAAAAAAACTTTAAATGGTGTTGAGCTTAAATTAGAGGGCAATGCCGGAGAAAATCTAAAAAGCTTTCTAAAAAGTGAAATGATTCAACTTGGACATGGTAAAACACTTCGTGTAATTACTTCTAGTTGTTTAGATGTTTGTGAGAAAGGTTCCCAAGCAGTTGCTTACTGTCCTGTTGATGGTGAAACGGAAGTTTATACTCTACATCCAGAGACAGAGAAAAACTCGTTGTTGGATTTTTTGAAAAGTAAACTATAAGCATCTATCTTAAACACCTATAGCTTAAGGGCTATAGGGGTTAAGTAAAAATGGAGAGTTAAGTATGAGTGAGTCTCCATTGATATTGATAATGGCGTTTATACTTTCTGTGGGGGCCGTGCTGGAATGAAGATAGAAATAGCTTTCGGTAGCTCCTGGGTAGATTGTAGAGTTTAGATAAGGGGAGTAACCTTCCAATCCAGAGGTTGCAGATAAATACATGTATGCGTTCCCAGTCGGTAGACTTGCGTTTATATTAATAGGAATTGTTGTTTCTATTGGATGACCTGTTATATCTATTTTAAATTTATAAAAATATTTATTTAGTGAAGAATTGTGTTGGGGCGTAGGTGTAAAAAGACTCATCGTCGCGAATGTACGAGAACTTTCAGTTAGATTCATTACGACTCCAAAGCCATAGGATCCGCCTGTTGTGACATTGGCACTAAAGTTAATTGTTTCCGCATTGATGGCTCTTGGTCGAATATAAATAGATTTTGAACTTTCTTCGGGGTCATTAATCATAGCAGTCGAACTAAACAGATTTTGGCAATTAGGGTCCGAATAAATTCCGTTAAAGATACTGTTCCCTGAAGTTCCAGAGCCTCCAGCAACACTGTTTAAATAAAAATTAACATGGGCGAGAGAAAACTTAACAGGTTTCCATTCTTGATCTCTTCCGATGAGGTCTAATTTTGTACAGCTATAGTTATCTATTTTTTCCTTAAGCGTCGCAAGTCCTTCTGTGGAATGAGTGTAGAGAGTTGGATTAATTTCTATATAAGAAAATACACCGACATAGCTTGGATTTTTAAAAACCACAGGATAAGAGTATCCGTAATCGCTGACTGCAGAGACCTCAATTTTTGAAGCCATAGCTAGTGTTGAGCTTCCATTAATATTCCATTTGGCTAAATTATTTTCAGTCAGAGGAATTGAGAAAGTACCATCTGAGCAGTCGGTATCAGCACCTTCTAGAGTTTCACTACCAGCTGGCCATCCCTCAAGAACATTGTTTTTTATAAATCTATACTGATTTCCAATAACGATGCTTAATCCGGTTGTGCGTGGATGGCATTCTCCGGAAATTACTAATTCTTTTCCTTGTTCGCTTGCAAGAAAGGGATTGATAGAAGTTAAAATAGGAGACTGTAAAGAAAGTCCTAAGCTTTGGATATCAAGACTTCGTTCTCCGCAGGCTATGAGAGCCGTTGAAGAAATAAGGGCTATTAGACATTTTTTTAAAACATTACGTACAACCATGTATGTGTTTTCGGATTCTTAGGACCTCGACTTAAGATATAAACTGAGATTTTTTGGGGGATACGAGAGAAGTAATCTAATTGTCTCATTCCGAATCGGGATAAATAATCATATTGTTTAATTCGGAGACAAAGCTGGTTTAGGCGTTAAAGGCTTTATTGGTAAATCCACTATGGTGGTTTTTGAAAAGTCTATTTGAAAGTGTATCGATAAGATTTTGACTAATTGGTATTTTTTCTTGAGTCCTTCAAATAGGCATGGTTTGTTTGTTTTCGAATATTCCTATTAGGAGGATGCCTGTGCGATTTATTAAATTTGTAATTCCCTTAGTTCTTTTGTTTTCAATTCAAACTCAGGCAGCCAGAGACTCAGTGGGTGTTTTTTATTCCCCTGAAAAAGTAAATATTTTGATCAATGAAAGAGGTATGAATCAACGTTTGCACCAGTTTATGGATGCTATGGGTTGGGCCGATAATCACTATTGGGAAAATGAAACAGGAACCTTGAAAATTCATTGCGCCAGAGAAGACGCCAAGGGTGTTTGTGTATTTACCTTAAAGCCATCAGACGTTGTGAACTTTAAAGGTAAAAGCGCAGAAGCTCATTTCGCAGAACCAAGTTTTTCAGCATCACCTTATGAAATGACATTTGAATCTTCAATGCAGGACAAATTCTTCATTAAAGTAGA
>JBHIVS010000144.1:0-6549 GCA_041987885.1 Pseudobdellovibrionaceae bacterium
GTAAAGCCACACTGACCAGAGTACGCACTTGCTAAAACTTCTTTAACTTCGGCCTTAGCCGCATAAGAAGCACTTAAATCATTTTCGATAATATCAATAACATCTGCCCATTCACTACGATCTAAAAGTTGCTTAGCCTCGAAAAACTTAGCAGCATCCGAGCTTGTGTTTGAATATTCATCCAACACGTTAGTGGGACCACAACCAGTTGAAAATGTAATACATAAAATAAAGAGGAACTTAAAAAATTTCATCTTAAAACCTCAACGACCATTTAATGGCATAACGTCTATCTTCTCTATGGGCAGCAGAAGTTCCGATTTCTTCTCCGTATGTTGTGAACTGCCATTGGGTATTTTTTGAAGCAACTTCAAAGCCTGCTGTGTAATATCTTTGATTATAGCCAGCTCTTAAAAATATTTTATCACCGATGTTTAGCTCTGCGCCTGCATGCAAAAGTTTTGCTTTGTCTTCTTCATCACTAGCTGTCAGGAGTCCCTTATATTCCACGGTCCAAGCAGATCTTACGTAATTTGAATGAATCGGAAAAACTGCGACCGCAACATCTAAATCTTGCTTAATAGAATTTGGTCGACCAACAGTATCCAAACGAACACCATTCCCACTGTCGAATGAAGTCCCCCCTACGTCGCGCAAAACAGCACTCAATGTCGGCAAAAAAGTCCAAGGAGCGGTAAAAGTAACACCTAAATCCGTAGAAAGCCCCACACCTTCTGTTCCGATATCTTTGGCAGCCAAAGACCCTGTAGGATCAACATTATCATCGTCAATTTCAATTCGATTAATAACTTTAGTATTAAATCCAACCTTCATTCTTCCGTCGAAAAAACGTAAATTAAAACCTAAGACCAAAGCCAAATCATTTCTATAATAAGTATTTATTTCGGTTCCCGCAGAATTCATTTCCGCATTTAAAATATAATTTCCAAATAACCCGATACCAAAATTTTTAGTCACAAAAGAAGGGAAAATTTGCAGCTTCGAATGATAATATTTTTCCCTACGAGCATCTAAAGAATCTTTAATAGCTTCCAGAGAAAATGGATTAGAGAATGCGGCATCCCCATAAAACCCTTGAGTTTGATAACCAAATTCAACCTCGGGATCGATCATCGTTCCATAACCTTCGCGCAATTTTCCTAAAGCGGATGGATTGACTAAAAGGGATGTTTCATCACTCGTGATAGCAGAACAAGCACCGCCCATTGCTTGACAGCGAATGCTGGTATAAAAACTTCTTCTTTCTGCGGCATAAAGGGATTCTGCGATAAAATTCTGCATAATCACCAACAGCGCGATCCATAAAATCCTTTTCATAGATACCTCGTGTTCTCATACTCCTTATCGGCAAATTCTCTCTCAAATTGAGTCATTCAATTATATTCGAGACTTGAGTCTGGTCTGTTTATTCAGAACATCAGCACTACAAACTATTATATAGGACGAAAACCTCACCACGTATTTACATATAAGTTATGACCGTAATTGATACAAACTCGTCCCCATAATCCCTTGTCTTAAAAAGAGTCATACGCTATCGAACGATCCATCTCTAAAGAGTCAGATTTGTCATTAAGTTAGCTCACCTAAGGTCCGATAAGAAAGCTAATGAGTCGTGACTGAAGGAGACCTCGATGTTTTCAAAGAAAATTATTTTTACTTCCCTGTGTTTAGCTTCCTCTCTGGCAATGGTGGGCTGTGGAGCTCAATCTGAAAAAGATCTATTAGCTGAAGCTCAATTCTGTTTAGACACCTCGACCGAAGGCACAGCAATGAGCTGTATTTCAAAGATATCAAGTCTGCAAAGTGCTGAGGCTCACGCTCTTAAATGTTCTGCTGGATTCATCGAGGCGGGTGTCGTTTCTCCTCAAAACTTGTCTCAAGCTATTACTGCAATTTCAAATGATTCGAGCGGTGGTTCTATGTTGATGCTAGCCTCTTTGAGTTTCGGCAATGGGCAGACAACTCTGGCTGACTCTACGAATGCCTCTTGTGCAAAATCAGGCAGCTCTGGTTTTGCTTTACTTGGGTCTATGGCAAAAGCTGCTACGACATTAAGTAATATTGGGGGATCGATTGTCCTCGGGTCATGTGCAAATCCAAGCAGCTGTACTATCCAAGAAATCTCTAATGGAATCTCAGAAAATATAGATAACATTGTTGATGCCATTAATAATGGTGACCCCAATGCTGAAGCAACGCAAGAAGCTGTCGAAGCTGCTGTCGGAATCGCTTCAAGCATCGTAGATGTCTATCAAGCGACATGCGGAACGGTTATTATTAATCAAGATATCTGTGGAGAGCTCAACTCTGCTGCTCAGAATGCCTCGGGTGGCCCCATTGACATTAATGCGATCCTAAGCGCGACAGGACAACAAAAGGAAGACTTATTAAAAGACTTGGCTTTGTCGTTGATGGATACATGGAAACCAACAGTGGCTCCTCCTGAAGGTTAGACATAAAAAGGGGCTTTAAAAGCCCCTTTTATTTTTTAGAAATCTAAATTTAATCTCGCTTCATAGACACGACTTTCAACTGCTCTATTTCTAGTTCCTACATCATTCGCATAAGAAACCACATCTAGATTAAAGATGCCTAATTGAGCGGAAACCCCCGCTGTCCAAAATGATTGACTTAAACCCACTCGGTAGTGACCTTTCCACCAAGAGTTCATATACCAATCAAATTCGGCACCTGCGTGGAGACCTTTTCTCATATTAAAGTCTTCATGGCCGATATCACGAACGTCAAAAACCATTCTCCCCTTAAATATCCACATTTCTGGGAATTCAAAACGAGAACCTACATCTAAAACTCTATAAAGTTTTTCCGGAGAACCCGTGACCGTTTCGCTATCATTTAATAATTTTGCACTGCTTGAAAAATTAGCTTCTAGAATATTTCTCACCACTAAACCAAATGTCGGGCGAGCCGCTTGAAGGAAAGATAAAAAACCTTCACTAGGAATTTCTGGAGTATATAAAAATCCTATATCTCCATCAATACCGTAACCTTCATACATATCTTCTTTGCGAACAATATCATTATCTTCGGCTAAATCAATCGCTGTGATTCTTTGGCTATAAAATCCACGATTGATTAATTTCCCTGTCACACCCCAAGAAAGACGACCATGATTAACACCTTTAAAATCATCCCCGTACCCCAAAGCTACTGTCGAATCCACATAAACTGTCGATTGAATTGTAGGACCAATTTGTTTATGCATCGCCATTTCAATGGAAACATCTGCAGGAATAAAAGAAACACCCCAATTAGGACGAACCCAAGTCATACTTGCCGGAGTTAAACGAACCGAATAAATATCACCATAATGTTTTTCGATAATTTCTAGATACTCTTGAATTTTTTCTGTTTCCTGAGTGGAGTCATACTTATCTTCAACCTTAGAAATCTCGTCAAAAAAGCTTTTCGCCTTTGGAGTGGCTCCGACATTTAGAGACATATTTAGCTGTCCATCTTCACGACGGGCCAAACCTGCGGGGTTATAATAAAGACCTGAATAATCGTCGGCAACTGCTACGAAAGCATCGCCCATACCAAGTGCACGAGGTGCCTGATAGTGATGGTGAATAGTTGTGGAAAGGCTATTAGCGTATGAAGTCATTGAAAAGAAAGTTGAAACCAAGCCTAGGCTCCACAAACATCGTCTAGAGATAAACATTTATCCTCCGTTTTTCTTACCCTAAATTGTATTCCTAAATTATAATCTTAATCATGCGAGTTTTAACGATTTTTTATTTTGTGACTTTTGTCTTGAGTTCAAGCCTTGGTTTGGCTGCGTCCACACCAAAGACAACCTTAGATTCGACCCCTTTTGAGGCAACGACTGACGACTATCTAAATACAATTCCTCGAGAAGACTTTGCTCCTCGTAGATATTTCGAGGCTACTTTTGCCTTGGGATATGCAGGAGGAAATTATTTAGAAGAATACTCATGGCCTCAAGGAACGGATTTTAGTATTCGCTTAGATAGCCTAAATCCTCAGGAAGAAAGTCGCTTTTTTTCTGAGATTGCGCTAACTCAAAAAGATTTTTACTCAATAGGTCTAGGGAAAAAATTTAAAATCAATGAAACTGATGTCTATGAACCCTATGCGCTTTTAAGTATTAATGCCTACTCTGAATATGATGAATCTTTACAAGGTCTTTTTAAGTTAAACCGCTGGAGACTGCGTGCCGCCGCAGGAATTGGAAAAGTGATCAATACAGAAATAGGTACCGGACTTTCCATAAATGGACCTGATCTTTATATTAGAGTCGGACTTAAACAGAAGTTTTAAAATCACGCATCCAATTTATAAGTTTTTGCACCTGCAATTCTAAGTCTTTATAAGTACCAATGTTTTCTACAACATAGTCAGCTCTAGCTACTTTAAATTGCAAATCTAATTGAGAACTTAAACGCCTCTCAATTTCCTGTAAATTTAACCCTCGGTCTTTCATTCTCTGAATTTGTAAATCCTTGCTCGTCGTCACAACTATAACAGCATCAAAATTGTCTTCTGATTTAGTCTCAAATAGTAATGGAACATCGTATACGGCGTATTTGCAGCCTTGCTTAATTAGATCTTGCTTCTGTTTGGCGACTTCGGCCCGAATTATCGGATGCAAAATAGATTCGAGCTGCTTTGTTGCTTGGGCATTTCCAAATATTTTATTTCCTAATTTTTTTCTATCTAATGCGCCGTACGCATCAACCATATCTGGACCAAAGTCAGAGATGATTTTCTCAAGACCCTTAGTCCCAGGTAAGACCACTTCCTTGGCAATTTGATCGGCATCGACAACTGAGATACTAGACTTTCGTAGTAATTCGCTCACTGTACTTTTCCCACAAGCGATTCCGCCCGTTAAACCAAACCAGATCATGGCAAACTCTCCTTAAGAAATAATTTATTCTACCGATATTTTTACCAAAGGGGTAATTGAATTCATGTCGCAAGCTTTAGAACAATTTGGAAAATACTTACTTCTTGAGCGACTCGCGTCCGGCGGGATGGCTGAAGTGTACCTCTCTAAATCCACTGGAGCTGTGGGCGTTAATAAATTCGTCGCTATTAAGCGTATTTTACCTCAATACAATACCCAACAAGAATTCATTGAAATGTTCAAAGAAGAAGCCAAGATTGCTGTGAATTTAAATCACAGTAACGTTGTTTCTATCTATGATTTCGGTGTGGAAAAGTCTCAGTTTTATCTTGTTATGGAATTCGTTGATGGCCGTAACTTAAGACAGGTTTTAAACGAGCTTAAGAAAAAAGGCACTCAATTTACCGTTGATCAAATCGTGTTTTTAATGAAAGAAGTTTCTGCAGGTCTTGACCATGCCCATCGCTGTATTGATGGCACAACAGGCAAGCCTTTAAATATCGTTCATCGCGACATGAGTCCTCAAAACATCATGGTTAGCTTTGAGGGTGAAATTAAAATTATCGATTTTGGTATCGCCAAAGCAGAAACTCAGCTTGAGGTAACTAAAGCAGGAACTCTTAAAGGTAAATATGGCTATATGAGTCCCGAGCAAGCTGACGGACAAAATATCGATCCAAGAACCGATATTTTCTCAATCGGTATTGTTCTTTGGGAGTTATTGGCAAATGACCGCCTATTTACTTCAAATAACGAAGCCGCTATTTTAAGAAAAATTCGCGAATGCCAAATTCCATCAATTCGGAAAATTAATCCTTCGGTTCCTATTGAGCTAGAACAAATCGTCAATAAAGCTTTGGCAAAAGATAAAAACTTACGCTATCAAACAGCCTCAGCCCTTTATAGAGATTTAAATATATTTTTAAATACTCAATATCCAGAATTTTCATCTCATGATTTTAGCATTTTCATGAAGAATATCTTTTCAGGTGTCTTCATGGAGCAAAGACAAAAACTTGTCGAGTACTCTAAAATTCAAAGTGCTTCCGTCGAGGATAAAACGGTCGTTACGAGCGGACACTATCAAGCGCCGCCGCCACCTTCGATGAGTTCGCACGAAGGTGCGACAATGATTGACCACAATCATTATGACGACGAAGAAAGTCCTATTGGCTTAGATACAAATGCGAAAATTAAGGTTTCCTTAGATGGCTTAAATGTCCGAAAAGACAAATCTAATAAAACGGTCAATACGAATATTTCCAGAGTTGGTCAAACAAACACCAACATTGGAACTCACAATCCCTATGGACTAAAAAAGACTTCATCTCCAAATGCCCATATTAAAAATAAAGGCCGTACGGCTATGGATAGCGTGGTAAGTTTTGCCATGAAATCTGTAGTTCTATTTCTCGTCGCTGGCTTTGGTTGGTATGGATATGAAAACTTTATTGTTGGTGGAAAACCAACAAGAGCAATACAAACACAAACAAATCCTAGTGCTGTGACTGCTAATAATCCGCCACCAGTAGAAACTCAGACGACAGAAATGGCGGCTTCGGCTCCAGAGTATACGATTTCCATTTATAGCAGTCCAAGCGGCGCTCGTGTTATTATTGATGGTCAAGACACAG